>JANOXY010000043.1:0-2945 GCA_031418675.1 Pseudomonadota bacterium | reverse complement strand
GTCTTCCTGTGCAACCCGAAAGGCCGATTCGGAATCCATGCGCGCAAAAGCATCGAGTGCGGCACGCACCATGCGTTTGACGTGGTGACCCATGGACAACATGCCCAGGTAGTAGGAGCTGATGCCGCCTGAACCACGCAGGTTAAGCACCAGACGCGCGATCTTCTCGGCCTCGTCACCAATGCGTTCAAGATCCGTGATGGTTTTGCTGACCGACAGCACCAGGCGCAGATCGGTTGCTGCGGGCTGACGGCGCAGCAGGATTTCGGTGCAATCGTCATCGATTTCGATTTCGAGTGCGTTGACCTTAAAATCATTAACCGCGACGTACTCCGCTTCGTCGAAGTCGCCACGGGAAAAACATTCCAGCACTTTGTGAATATGCTCCTCGACCAGGCCACCCATGGCGAGCACCTTGGAACGGATGTCTTCCAGCTCTTTGTCGAACTGGTGGGAAATATGATGGGTCAGACGCGACATGGTCATGGCTGGCGGTCTCCCGTGGCGACGCGGACCACGCTGACGGATGGGAAATACGATGCGCCTGCGACCATTAGCGGCCGGGCCCGTGCTCAGCCATAACGGCCGGTGATGTAGTCTTCGGTCTGTTTACGGCGCGGTGTGGTGAAAACCGTCTTGGTCTTACCAAACTCAATCAGATCACCCATGTACATAAATGCGGTGAAATCCGAGACGCGCGCCGCCTGCTGCATATTATGGGTGACGATGACGATGGTGTAGTCCTTCTTCAGCTCGTAGATCAATTCCTCGATTTTGAGCGTCGAAATCGGATCCAGCGCCGAAGCGGGCTCATCGAGCAGCAGTACCTCGGGTTCGATGGCGATGGCGCGCGCGATCACCAAACGCTGTTGCTGGCCACCCGACAGGCCCAAGGCGCTGTCATGGACGCGGTCTTTGACTTCATCCCACAGCGCGGCGGCGCGCAGCGCACCTTCGACCGCTTTATCCAGCACGCGGCGGCTTTTAACGCCCTGAATGCGCAGCCCATAGGCGACGTTTTCATAGATCGATTTCGGAAACGGGTTGGGCTTTTGAAAGACCATGCCCACCCGGCGGCGCAGGGTCGAGACATTGACCGCCGGTGCAAAGATATTCTGGCCGTCGAGCAATACCTCACCTTCGACGCGCACCCCGTCGATGAGGTCATTCATGCGGTTGAAACAGCGCAGCAGCGTCGACTTGCCGCAGCCGCTGGGGCCGATGAAGGCGGTGACAAAACGCTCAGGGATGGTGAGATTGATGTCGCGCAGCGCCTGCTTCTGGCCGTAGTAGAGGTTCAGTCCCTTGACCTGCAGGCAGTCGCGGGGTTCAGCCGGTCGCTCGGGCGCGGGCTCGTCCTTGCGCAATGCACTCTTGATGTCCACGCCATGGTTCGGCGCGGGCGCATCTTGGGCCGGCGGTCCCTGCATGGTGTCGATTTCACGTTCAGGATTCGGCTGCATTGTACTTTTCTCGAAGCCGGTTGCGAATGGTGATGGCGGTGAGGTTAAGGGCGACGATGATCAGCACCAGCAATAGCGAGGTGGCAAAAACCAACGGCCGGGCAGCCTCCACATTGGGGCTCTGAAAACCAACGTCAAAAATGTGAAAACCGAGGTGCATGAATTTGCGATCGAGATGCAGGAAAGGCAGGTTGCCATCCAGCGGCAGAGTCGGCGCGAGCTTCACCACCCCCACCATCATCAGTGGCGCAACTTCGCCAGCGGCCCGCGCGACGGCCAGAATGAGGCCGGTCATCATGGCCGGCGTCGCCATGGGCATCACCGTGCGCCACAGCGTCTCGGCCTTGGTCGCACCCAGCGCGAGACTGCCTTCGCGGATGCTGCGGGGGATGCGCGCCAAACCTTCTTCGGTTGAAACAATCACCACCGGCACGGTCAACAGTGCCAGAGTCAACGAAGACCACAGCAAGCCGGGTGTGCCAAAGGTCGGCGCCGGCAAGGCCTCGGGAAAAAACACCTGATCGATAGATCCACCGACCAGGTAAACAAAAAAGCCCAGACCGAACACGCCGTACACCACCGAGGGCACACCGGCCAGGTTATTAACGGCGATGCGGATGATGCGGGTGGTGAGGCCTTGATGTGCATATTCGCGCAAGTAAACCGCCGCAATCACGCCGAAGGGCGAAACAAACACCGACATCAATAACACCATCATGACGGTGCCGAAGATGGCAGGGAAAACACCGCCTTCGGTGTTCGCCTCGCGCGGCTCGCTGGAGACAAACTCGCCGAGTTTGACGAAGTAATGCTTGAGTTTGGCCGGCATCGACATGGCATTGGGTCGATAGGCACGCACGATGTCGTAGAAGCGCACTTCGCTCGCCACGCCATTGGCGGTTTCGAGCAGCAAACTGTCGCGTGCAGCCTGTTCGTAGAGCGTCGCGAGGCGTTTACCAAAGCCGGCATAACGGGTGTTCAGGGCATCACGCTCGGCGGCAATGTCGGCCAGCGGCGCACCGCTGGTCACGCCTTGCAATTCGAGCTTACGGGTCTTCAAACGCAGCCGTTCGAGCTCGTAATTCACACCGCCCATCAGGTCTTTTTCGACGTGTGCGATGTCCTCGCGCAACTGTGCGGCGCGCGCTATGCGCCGATTGATCTCGGGCCACGGGCTACCTTCAACCGTGAGCTCCTGATCGCCCTCGCGTATGCCGCGCACGTAGCCGTAAAAATTACCCCATTCGCGCCGCTCGACCACCACCGTTTTGCGCGGATATTTGATGACGTCAAAATCGGTATCGTTAAACCACTGGAAGTCAGCCCCGCTCAGGTTGCGATTACCAACTTTGAGCAGCAGGCGATCGACGGTCTCCTGGCCCTTGGGCACGGCCACACCGTTGTCGATGATGCGCGCCGCCGACACGGTTTCTTTGTCCACCACTTCGCCGAGTGCGTATCCCGCTTCAGCACCGATCAGAT
>JANOXY010000042.1:0-6400 GCA_031418675.1 Pseudomonadota bacterium | reverse complement strand
CGCGAATCCGCGTGCGGCCTGTTGCAAAGCCTGCTGTTCGGCGCTCAAGGAAAAGTCGATAGCCATGGCGAGATTCCCGTAGTCGGCGCCTGCGCCGCGCATTACCATCCGGCGGACGATGCAGCACTTATAGCCAGGGGTCCCCGCCATGTCCACGACCATCGAACTGAACGACACCCGCGTTAAATATGTCGGTATTGCCGAAGCCAGACAGATGTCAGGCCTGCGCTTGGTGTTGGGCAATTACGCGATCCCCGGACCCTGGCGTGAAGCCTGTAAGTCGATCTTCCAGATCAAGGGCATTCACTTTACGCCGGTGGTGACAGGCAACGCTGGTGCGCCGGACGCCGCGATGGGTATGCACGGCACCCAGTCGGAATTACGCGAGTGGACCGGGCAGTCGAGCCAACCGGTGGCGATCTGGAATGACGAACGCCCGCGCGCGAGCTGGATTGATCAGTTGAATCTTGCCGAGCGTCTGCAAGCGACGCCACGCCTGATCCCCATCGACATCAACGAGCGCATGTTGATGTTCGGTCTCATTAATGAAATTGCCGGCGAATATGGGCTGGGCTGGCTAAAGCGTGTGCTGACGGTGCATGGTCAATTGCGCAATCTGAACAGCGACGCCGAAGCGCGTAAATTTTTCGAGTTCATGGGTGGCAAGTATGGTTACAGCGAGGCGATAGCCGCGGCGGCACCGGCGCGCATCGCGACGATACTCAAGACCTTGGACGGGCAATTCGCCAGCCAACAGCGTGCCGGGCGACGTTATCTGATCGGGGATGAGCTATCGGCACTCGATGTGCATTGGGCCGTGCACTGTGGATTTCTGCATCCATTACCGCCCGAGCTATGCCCGATGGCCAGCGCATTTCGCCATCCCGATATCTACGGCAACGCCGACCCGGTGATCGCCGCCGCCTTGAGTCCGGCGCTCTTGGCCCATCGTGATTTTATTTACGCCGAGCATATGGAGCTGCCCGTGGTGTTTTAGGCGCGGCTTAGAATTCGCGGATGTAGCGCCAGTCGCCGGCCTTCATGATCAGGCGATGACGTGGACCAGGCGCATTGAAGTCCAGGGATTCATAACCTGCATCCTCGTGATAGAGCGTGCAGCGGCCGTGTTCAATAGGCACCAGGCGTGGCACAAAATGCTGTACCTCGCGCTCGCGGAGATGGGCGACCAATGCATCAACATTGCGCATGAAGCTGAAGCCGAGCAAGGTGATGTAGGTCGGTGCCGGCAATTCCAGTTCACCGGCCGCCTGCAAGGCCAGGGCAGCGTTCGGTGTCAGCCAGCGATAGTCGATGATTTCTGAGTTATCGATCCGTACGTCGTGGTGGCCCATGAGCGGCGCGGCAAAAAACCAGGTCGCAAAGCGTTTGGGCAGTTCGACCGGCGTGGTCCAATGGGCAAAGGGCAGCATCACCTCGCTGCTCACCGCCAAGCCGGTTTCTTCCAGGGTCTCGCGCGCGGCCGCGCGCCTCGCGACCTCCAATTCTGCGCCCGCTACATAAGCACCGTCTTCGCTGTCAATGCGCCCACCGGGAAACACCCAGGCACCACCGTGAAAGGCGATCTTCTCGTTGCGGCGAAGCATGAGGACTTCCAACGCGTCGCCGCCATCGCGAACGACAACAACCGACGCGGATGGCTTGGCGGGAGCGGGAGTATTGGTCATGACCGGAGTATATCCCAGCCACCGAACCTCGCCAGCCTGGGCAGGACCGGCAGCCTTGGTCGCCATTTGGTAGCGAAACAATGCGCGGGCATGGGTTCCAGTGCGCGTCGCCTTTGAAAGCGAGTCTCTCGCGTTGGGCTTTATGCCGCCCTGTTCCACGATCGTCGATCGCACAGCGGCCTTTGGCACGATCGGCGTCTACCGATCCGCCAATGATTGATCCTGCGTAATGCGGCGATGGCGTGTTGCACCGGCGCCTGCGATGGCGGTGATGGTGGCAGGCTTTTTTTGCGTGGCCGACGCGGCTGCACTGGTAGACAAGCAGGCATGACTGGCCCGATTGTTAACCCGCCACAGCGCCCCAAGTTCACCAACCGCGACCACCGTAACCCAGCACAGACGCATCCATCTGGCATTTGCCGAATGCAGTACGGTCAGTAGACAGCGTACTGAACGGCAGACGATTCGATGGCGGAGCGTGCCACGCCTGTGTGCCCCTTCTGCGCCAAAGTCAGGCGCTATATAGTCCCGCCAAACCTAAACGGAGAATGCCTATGAACGCTTGGCAAATTGTTTCCAACGGCGGTATCAACGCCCTGGCCGCCACCTCCCTGCCGACGCCGCAGCCTGGCCCTTACGAAATTGTTGTGCGGGTACGTGCGGTATCGCTCAATTATCGCGATCTACTGCATGTATTGGGCTATGTGGATCAGGACCGCTGGCCGTTAGTGCCGTGCTCCGATGGCGCGGGAGACGTGGTTGCCATTGGCTCAGACGTGACCCGTTTTGCCGTAGGAGACAAGGTTGCCGGGACGTTCTTCGGGCGCTGGAATGCCGGCAACATCTCCCCCGCTGTAATGGAGTCTGCCCTCGGTGGGCGTCTGCCGGGCATGCTCGCAGAACACGTAGTCCTGGGTGAGGAAGGTGCGATTGCCATGCCCGTCGGTTGGACCTATGCGCAAGCTTCCACGCTGCCCTGTGCGGCACTTACAGCCTGGCATGCGTTAGTCAGCAAGGGGCGGCTAAGGGCCGGCGAGACGGTGTTGGTGCTGGGCACCGGTGGGGTATCACTGTTTGCGCTGCAGATTGCGAAAATGCACGGTGCGCGGGTGATCCTCACATCGAGCAGCGACGAGAAGCTGGCGCGTGCGCGTGCACTCGGCGCCGATGAAACCATCAATTACCGTCAGCATGCGGCGTGGGAACAACGCGTGCTGGAGTTAACTGACGGGCTTGGTGTCGATCATGTCGTGGAAGTTGGCGGCGCTGGCACCTTTGAAAAATCGTGCGCGGCGGCGCGCTTCGGTGGCAATATCTGGCTGATCGGGGTCTTGACCGGATTTGAAGCCATGGTCAATCCGATTAGCGTGCTGTTCAAGAGTCTCTGCGTGCAAGGTATCTACGTCGGCAGTCGCGAAATGTTCGAAGCCATGAATGCGGCTTTCAGTGCCAACGGCTTACAACCGGTCATCGATCGCCAGTTCGCATTCGCCGATGCACGTGCCGCTTTCCAGTGTATGCAGGAGGCGGGGCACTTCGGCAAGCTCGTCATTACCAACGATTGAGCGGCTCGATTGAACGGAAACAACAGCTCGCCGGGGAGGCAGGACTTTGCTGGAACTCTATTTCGCTACCAGTCCTAACGTACTGAAGGTGGTGATCACCCTGGAGGAGTTGAATCTCAACTACCGCCTGATCCCCGTCGACTTGAGCAAGGGCGAACAGCACGATCCCGCCCATCTCAGCGGCGCGATTACGGCCAAGGTGCCAGTGCTGCGTGACAACGCACCGAGCGATGGCGGCCCACCATTGGTACTGGCCGAATCGGGCGCGATCATGCAGTACCTCGGCGAAAAGTTCGGCCGCTATATCGGCAACAGCCCGCGCGAACGCTCAGAAGTCATGCAATGGTTGTTCTGGCAGATGGGCGGGCTTGGGCCGATAGGTGGCCAGACGTGGCATTTCGAGATGTTTGCGCCGAAGCTCGCGCCGGGAACAGATCATGAATACGGCCGGCGTCGTTATCAGAACATGCTTTCGGGATTGTGGCGCGTAATGGAGACCCAGTTGAGTGGGCAGCACTTTTTGGCGGGCGCTTATTCCATTGCTGACATGGCCTGCTTCCCGTGGGTAACTTATCTGGAAGCGCAGGAAGGGATTGCTGCTTACCCGCAGATACAGCGTTGGCGTGATGTCATTGCAGCAAGGCCGGCGGTGCGACGCGCATTCGGCCGCTACGCCGAAACCGACACCGGCTATGCGCGCAACGACAAGGGCGTGTCGCTATTTCCGTGGGAAGGCTTGGTCGCTCACGTGCTCGTGACCTGATAGTGCAGTCGCGGCGCGTAAACACCACGGGCTCCAGCAGCCGCATAAACCTGCGTCTGGCGCAGCGGTGTTACCGCGTACGACCTCGAATTTCTCTGGTCCGATCTTCGCCGACGGTCTTGCGCAAGTGCTGAACACTGTGCCCGGCCTCTTTGCTGATAAGGCAGGTCGCGGCTATAGCGACGTGGCGGCACTCTCCTTAGTCGCAAGTCAAGCGCGACGGGAGACTTGAGCTAGAACCGCAACGCTGCAAGATATTCGCCGCAGCGTCACAAGCTAGCAGGCGCGCAAAACGTTGCAGGTACGACGTCAACCGACCACGACACCCGCGGCCAGGCGCGAAATGTGATGACGGCGGCGCGACAGCAAACGCAAAGTCGTTTGCAAGCGGGACCTCGGTCATCTCAGATGTAGCATCACGCCCACTGAGCGGAGCATTACTCAATACTCGTGCTCGAATTCGCGTACCACCCCCATCTTGCAGATTCCGGCTCACCGCTCGGTTGGGCGGCACGGGTCTTGCCCAGGTACCTAGGCTCGATTGGCTAGCACTGACGCCTCAGCGCGCTGGGCATTTGAAGGAAATCCGGTCACACTTATCGGCGCATGGCCCCAAGCGCGGTCAGCGCTCGACGGGCACACCTTGGTGTCGATTAGCGGCAGTCGAGTAACGTTACTTGCGCTGTTTAGGAACAAAGTCACACTTTGTCCGATTGACCGCCTAAACCCCGTCATTCAGAATCAGCCCCAGTCAAACCCTATTAAGTCGTTTGGGGTAGGCGGATTCCACGTAGGGTGCGAAATCCGTCGGACGGGCACCCCGCCCGGGGCAATAATCAAATGCAATGCTGGGTCACCACCCAACCTGCTAAGGAGCTGATGATGAACATGAAACAGGTAGTTTTTGGGACAATGTCCTTGGTCGCAAGCCTAACGGCATCGGCGGCTACGGTGCTCGACCTGGGCGAATACACGCTGACTTACGACGAAACAACTCCATTCGGGGCACCCACGCTATTCACCAGCGGGGCCGGCGTGGAGAGCTTCGGTTGGTCGCTAGGCTCCGTAGTGAATTACCTCAATGTCGGTCCCAGCACCGTCGCACTGGAGAAGGGCATTCTCCTGCCTGCCTACACTGTAACGGCAAAGGCAGGGTTCACGCTGAGCGGCCCCGTCACGGCATTTATCGGCAAGCCGGTATACGCTGAGTTTAACGGCAACGTGACCAACATGAAGCTGCAGAGTTCGATGAGCATCGACGGCGGTGCGGCGGTCGGAATCGAAAGCATGTTTACCAAAGAGATCGTGATCAGTTCGCCCGATTTGGCCGAAGTTGGAACGATGAGCCTAGACCTGAATGCAGGAATTGGTAGCTTTACCACACTGAGCTTCAACGGAGCGTTGGTACTGAGTTCGTCCGGCGTGGCGACCGGGGCGGGTAGCTCACTAGGCTCCATCCAGTCACGTGCGGAAGACTCATTCAAGGTCAGCTTCCTCGCCACACCAGTACCGGTGCCACCGGCGGCTTGGTTGTTCTCTTCGGCCCTGATCGGCCTGGTACTGCGTCGCCGTACCGCTTCCTGAAATCGGGCGTAAGCTCGCGGAGGAGACCGCTCCTAGGAGCGGTCTTTTTTTCGACCACCAGATAGTGCGACCCAAACGTTGATCGCGAGGCAATCGTCGATTGGGGTGGGGTGGGACGAAGTTTGAGACCGCAGCTTCTACGAGGACATTACAGTCCTCCAAGAGAGCCAATGAGTTTGTCGTTACGGCTCGCGTACTCGGTAGCTGACTTGGCCCAAACTTCGTACGGAACGCTATTTTCCGTTTGCCCCCAACCGGGCGTTGGTTTTAACTAAATTCAAAGCCTTCGTAATCCTTGTCGGCGACCGATTTACACAGCTTACGGTAGGTGCCGAATCCGCCGATGTAGGGCAAGAACACCCGTGGCTTGCCGGGAACATTGGCACCCATATACCAGGAGTCGGTGGACGTAAAGAGCGTAGCGTCTGCGAGTTCTTTCACGTGTTCTCCCCACTTGCGCTCCGCTTCGACCGTAGGTTCCATTAACTGCACACCGCGCTGACGCATATACTTAATGGCCTCGCAGATCCAATCCACATGCTGCTCGATGGAAACAGGCATATTGCCGAGCACCGATGGGCTGCCGGGACCCGTGACCATAAACATATTAGGAAAGCCGCGGGTGCACACACCCAGATAGGTCTGCGGGCCATCCGCCCATTTGGATTGCAACTTCTCGCGGCCACGACCGCAGATCCCCACACGCAGCAGAGGACCAGTGAGTGCGTCGAAGCCGGTGGCAAACACAATAGCGTCAAGCTTGTGTATGCGTTCACTGGTCTTAACGCCTGTCTCGACGATGC
>JANOXY010000041.1:0-6414 GCA_031418675.1 Pseudomonadota bacterium | reverse complement strand
TGCGTCGATTTACTGTTACGCCTTTGACCGTGACTTGTTGTGCAACTGGCCGTGGTCGGAGCGTTATCCGCGCCAACCCGAAGTGCTGGCCTATCTGAACGCTGTTGCAGACAAACACGACCTGCGCCGCTCGATCCATTTCCGTACCCGCATCGTCAGAGCCAACTGGGACGAAGGCGCTGCGCTGTGGCGCTTGGTGAGCAGTGCCGGCGAGCAGTTCGCGGCCCGTTATGTGTTCGAAGGTGTTGGCCTGTTGTCTTCGACCAATATGCCAAGCTTGCCCGGTCTCGAAACCTTCAAGGGCGCGGTCCACCATGCCGCACGCTGGCCGCAAGATGGCCTGGATCTGACCAACAAACGGGTCGGCGTGATTGGCACCGGTTCAACCGGTATCCAGATCATTACTGAGCTTGCGCCGCAGGTGGGCCATCTCTACGTAATGCAGCGCACACCACAATACGTGGTGCCGCTGGGCTGTGGTCCTTTTCCGGCCGACAGGCGCGCCCGTATCAATCATGATCCCGCAGGCTATGTTGCACAGGCACTCGATTCCGCGGCGGTATTTGGCCTTGAAGAAAGCAGCACACCGGCGCTGAGCGTCAGTGCCGTCGAGCGTGAACGCATTTACCAGGCCGCGTGGAATAAGGGCGGTGGCTTCGGCTTCATGCTCGAAACCTTCGGCGACATCATCGTAAGTCGGGCCGCCAACAACACCGCGACAGATTTTATCCGCGCCAAGATCCGCAGCATCGTGCACGATCCGGCGGTGGCAGAAAAACTCTGCCCAAACGATCTTTACGCCAAACGTCCGCTCGCGGTTGATGGTTATTACGAAACCTACAATCGGGACAACGTGACGCTGGTCGACGTCAAAGCCGCGCCCATCGTTGCGGTCACACAAAGCGGTATCCGTACCAGCGCTGAAGACATCGATCTTGACGTCATCATCTTCGCCACCGGCTTCGACGCCGTAACCGGCAATTACCTCAAGATTGAGACCGTCGGCCGCAACGGCCGCCGCTTGCAGGACAAATGGCGTGACGGTCCGCACGGCTACATGGGCATGAGCATCGCCGATTTCCCCAACCTGTTCATGATATTTGGCCCGTTCGGTCCTTTCACCAGCCAGCCCCTGGTGCACGAGTACCAGATCAACTGGATGACCGACCTCATTGCCTACGCGCGGGCACGCGGTTACACCTCCATCGACACCCACGCGGCACACGAGGATGCCTGGGTACAACGCTGTCGCGATAGCGCGGCAGTCACGCTGTTCCCGCAGGTAGACAGCTGGATCAATGGTGGCAACATCCCCGGCAAACCCCGAGCCTCAATGTTTTTTATGGGCGGCATGGCGAACTACATGGCGGTGCTCGAGGAGATCCGCCAAGCGGACTACGCGGGGTTCAGCTTCGCTCCTTGAGTGTTTGCCCATGGCTGCGCGCCATGCGCGTTGCGCGAATTCTGCATGAGCAGTTTTTAACTCTCGGCAATCGAGTACTGTGTCCTGATTACCCAATAATCCCTTGCAGACGGAGCGCAGCACCCCATGACCCATCGCCAGGGCGTGGCCCTCATGATCGCGTGTACCTTGATGTGGAGTATGTCCGGCATCGTCACACGCCAGCTCGAATCGGCACGTGGTTTTGAGATTGCGTTCTGGCGCAGCCTGTTCACAAGCCTGGCGCTGATCCCGCTGCTCGTTTGGCCATACTCACCGCGTGGGTTGTGGGCGCGCATTCGCGCGGGCCGCACGGCGCTGTGGTCGTCGGCGGCGTGTTGGGCCGTGATGTTCACTGCCTTCATGCTGGCATTGACCATGACGACGGTTGCCAACGTGCTGGTCACACTCGCTTTAACACCACTCCTGACCGCACTCATCGCCCGCCTCGCCATTGGTCACCGCCTTGCGCCCCATACACTGGCGGCCATAACGCTCGCTGCCGCCGGCTTGACCTGGATGTACGGCACCGAACTGGCTGACGCGGGGCCGCGTGAACTCGCGGGAATCGCGATCGCGGCAAGCGTGCCGCTGTGTGCGGCGGTGAACTGGACCGTGCTGCAACACGCCGCGCGTCGGGGTTTCGCGCCGGGTGCAGACATGTTGCCCAGCGTGCTGCTCGGGGCCATCGGTGCCACCTTGCTCAGCCTGCCAGCGGCCTTGCCCTTTGCTGCCAGCAGCACCGACATCGCTTGGCTCGCGTTGTTGGGTGTTGTGCAGCTCGCCATTCCCTGCCTGCTCGCGGTGCGAGTCACGCACGTGCTGAGCGCGCCGGAGATCTCGTTATATGGCCTGTTGGAAGTGGTCTTTGGTGTGAGCTGGGTGTGGCTTGCCGGTGGCGAGTCGCCCTCGCCGGCGGTGCTCGGTGGCGGCGGCCTCGTGTTGCTGGCGCTGGTAATGAATGAAGTACTCGGCGCGCGGCGCGCACGCATATTTGCGCAGCAGCGTGTGCCGTGAAAGCGCCCTTCTCGCAGCGGTCATCCCCACGAGCTCAGCAGACGCTGGCAACGTAGCTCAACATGAATGGGATCCTCTGGCGGGCCGAGCTGGATAGCCGTTGAGGCCACCAGTAGACTCTGAACCTGATCCGGCTGACACGCGCCGGCATCCGCAGGAGAGAGCATGACCCTGGCGCCCGAATGTGCTTTCAACTGGGATGGCGCCGCCGTTGCGAGCCTGCTGTTCGCGATCCCCCTCGCGATCACCATTACCGGTCTCACGGTTTGGCTCTATCGCAGGAGCGTTGCAAAGGCCATGCAACACGCGGCGGGCGAACTCGTGCCGGTCGCTGCTGAGGCCAGCCTCGGGACGGGTGTGGCCAGGCCCTTACGGCTCACGCGCGTTAACAACAGCATCGGGCCGCCAGTCGCGTTATTTGCGCAAAGCCATGCCGCGATGCGTGCGGTAAGTGGTGTTTACGCGCTCGCGGGCCTGGTTCAGTCGCTTGTCATCACAGCGCTTTATCTGTGGCTGAACGACATCGACTTCAGACCGATGCGCGCTTTCCTGCTGTGGGTGCCCTTTGCCTGGCCGATCTTTTTGGCACTGAGTATTACGGCCACTTCAACTCGCCGAAAAACAATGCTCGTGGTCGCAGGCTACTTCGTGGTGTTGCTCATGCTGGACGCGGCGGCCGATGTATTCAAGCTGCGTTATCAATCAGGCTTTGGTGAATTGTTGCTGTTCTGGGTTATTAGCCTCGGGTTCCCCACGCTTGTCATCGTGCTGTTAGGCAATCGCGCCTGGCGTGCGGTCGGTTTCGTCGCACTGTTTTTCAGCTTTGTGCTGGTTGGTAGTTACCTGATCGGCTTTCATGGACTCGGCTGCTTAGCCCTCAGCACCCGCAGTCTCGCCCTGATGTCCAATTTTAACTATTTCCTGGCAGCCTGGGTGTTAGTGTTTTTTGGCATGGCCTGGTGGGTTTTTGCGCGGCTGGTGCGGCGCTACCGTAACAAACGTTACGGCGAACAGATGTTGCTGCTGGATAGTTTGTGGCTGCTGGTCACGCTCAGCGAAATAATCAGCCAAATGGCCAGCCTGGGCGTTGCGAGCTTTTGCTATCTGGTTGCTTTTTTGGCCTACAAAATCGTTACGCACGTGGGCCTAACGCAACTGCGCGTCGGCAGAGCGCCGCAGTCGCCACCGGCACTATTGATGCTGCGGGTTTTTGGTTTTACGGCACGAACGCGCCAGTTGGCCGATCAGGTTGGCCACTATTGGCGGTACAGCGGCCCGATCAACATGATCGGCGGTACCGACCTGGCCGCGTCACTCATGGAACCCGACGAGCTGATCCAGTTCTGGAGCAGGCGATTACGCCGGCAGTTCATTGCCTGCGATGCCGATTTGCAGGCGCGATTACGCACTTTGGACAATAGCCAGGATCCGGACCTGCGTTATCGCGTCAATGAATTTTTTTGCCACAACAATACCTGGCAGGCCACGGTTAAGGCCTTGGCTCAGCGCAGCGCTGTGGTGCTGATGGATTTGCGCGGATTTGACGCGAACAATCGTGGTTGTGAATTTGAACTTGAGATGCTGTTAGAAGAAATACCTTTAGCGCGTATCGTACTGCTGGTAGAAAGCAGCAATGAGCCACAACACTTGCAGCAGGTTTTGCAGGCCGCCTGGTCGAAACTGTCTACCTCCTCCCCCAACCACGCGCTGGCCGCGCCGCAACTGCCGCTGTTCCAGGTCGAGGACAGTAGCGCGGCGCTGCCGGCCCTGCTCTCACGTTTATTTGCCGCAGCAGCGCCAGCACCTGCAGACCTGCCATGACTGCTCGCCGCCATGCTTTTGTGGCCATGCCGTTTGTCTCCGAGCGTGACGCGCTGCCCGCCACGTGCTGCTCTTCAGTGGCCACCGCGTCGATCAACCCAACCGCCCGCAGCCGCGCTTCCCGCCGGACAAGGAATCAGCAGCGATGCAGCGAATTAACGCGGCATTAGCAGAGACCGACGCCGGGCCTGACGATTTAGCCTTGTGCCAGGCCGCCGGCGGTGATCTGTTGTTTCTCGAAGCCGCGCTCGCGCGTGGGGTGCGCTGTCGTGTATTGCTGCCTTTCGACCAAGCACAGTTCATCGCCGAGTCGATACTGCCAGCCCGTGACGGCCCCCGCTGGCGTTCCCGCTTTTTTGACGGCGAAGCCATCGAAGTCGCCGTCGGGGCAGATGGCAAAAGCCAGAAGGGCCGCTTTGTCGACGCTGGTGTGAGTCCACACAACAATCCGTCTTTGCAGTTGCTGCTGCTCGACGGGCATCGGCTCAACTGGGCAACGGGTGCCGATAAGCTGCTGCTGGTGTCGCTGGGTACGGGACGCAGCGAGATCAAACTGCGCCCCGATCCTGAGGGGCTGTTCAGCTTCGATATCGCCGGCGGCCACGCCATGATGAGTTATGCACGTGATGACGCGGTTTTTGATCGGAATTGGTTAGCGGATGAAATGCCACTCGACTACGCGACAGCGCGTGTTCAGCGATTGTGCGCGATGGGCGAGCCGGGCAATATGACTGAACAGAGCATCATCGGTCGCGCGGTGGGGTCGAGGCTGGTCAAGGAGAGTCATTTCCCGCAACGTTTTAATCCGGGTGCATTCGCAGCGTGAAACCTGAACGGCGACTTGCGAATTTTTCTCAACGTGAGCGCAAGTGGCGAGCAACACGCTGTGCGGCGCAGCCTGCCACCTTGAACCGCATCACTGTGTTTTGAGCTATGGCCCAGATCTTCCTCTCTTACCGCCGTGATGACAGCGCCGGCTTCGCCGGGCGGCTGGCCGACGCACTGGAGCTCGAGTTTGGTGCCGGTAGCGTGTTCCGCGACGTCGATGACATCCGTCCCGGTGAAGATTTTATTCATGCCATCGAGTCTCATATCCAACAAGTTGGCGCAGTGCTGGTGATGATAGGTCCGCACTGGCTGGCTAACGGCGCAGACCAGCAACGACGCCTGGACGAACCAGGTGACTTTGTGCGTCTGGAGATCGAAGCTGCCCTGGCTTCAGGTAAGCCCGTCATCCCCTTGCTGGTGGGCGGCGCAACGATGCCCTCCACAGCCGTGTTGGGTGAGGCTATAACCGGCTTGGCGCGACGTCACGCAGTAGTGCTGTCCGACAGCAATTGGCGCGGCGATGTGCAACGCCTCGTCGCGTCCTTGCGCCTGCTGTTGCCAAGCGTCGCTGGCGTAGCGGTCAAACGTACTCGGAGGTTTGCGCTCGTTGCGGCCGTGCTTGCACTGCTAGCCTTGGCTTTAGCCTTAGCCTGGACCATGCACCTTGGGTGGCAGGTACGCGACACTGCTCCAGCTGAGTCCATCGCACCGTCACCGCAAGCACATCGCATCAGCGGACCTTGGGCAGCACGGGTCAAATACGACTGGGGCGATGAATACAATGAAATTTTCGAATTCAGCTACAACGGTGCGACGGTGCAGGGCAGCGCCACTTATCAAAGCGGCCGCCTGAGCATCGAACAGGTCGAACTGACCGGGAGCTCCCTCCGCTTTATCACCCGCAGCCAGGAAATGCTCGGCAGCGACGCGCCCTGGAAAGAAGTCACCCATCGTTACACCGGACAGATTGCGGCCACCGCAATTCACTTCACCATGGTTAGTACTGGCGGCTATTCCATCCATCCGCCGATAAAATTTAGCGCCCAGCGCCCTGACAAGCCCTGAGCGCTGCGTGGCTGCCCACTCTTTTGCCCAGCAGTCTGTCGGACTTAGGATGAATCTGCTGCGGCGGTGGGATAGCGGTCCGTATGCGCGCACCTTCTCGTTAAATAGTGTCCGTCCAGAAACGGCAGCGTATTGATCGGTAAGAAAAATATCTGCGGCGAGGGATCGAAACCTCCGGCGGGTCGTGATCTAATGGGATCTCATACCACTGATTTTCCAGTCAATCAGCAACACCGCAGGAG
>JANOXY010000040.1:0-3022 GCA_031418675.1 Pseudomonadota bacterium | reverse complement strand
GTTGATGTCAAAAACACCTTCAACGCCGCTGCTGGAGGGGCTTTGCGGCGGGATATCGAAGGTGGTGATCGCGTAGTTGGCCGCCTGCGCACCGACAGCGTATAGCGCAAGCACTAGAACGAGGTGGATTCTCATGTTATTCCTCAGGCTAACCGCCAACCGCTACGCGACAAGTAGGGAGGATAACCACCCGTGTGGAACGAATCTAGCGATGCAAATGTTGATATCAAAGGGCATGAACGGGACGGATCACGGTTAGCGGCGGCGGCGTACCTCGAAACTCCCCGGTTGAGAGCACTATCTGACAATGAGTTAGTGCCACGTCGGCTTGCTCGCCGGCAGCTGTTCCAGGCGTTGCACCCGTGCGCGTTTGCACGACAGATTGGCCTCGTTAATTTCGGCTTCAATAATGAGAGTGAGCTTTTGAATATTGTGCAGGAGCCCCTTTAAGTCTTCCGGCCCTGCAGGCTTTTCCTGGTCCTCGAGCAAAGCGACGATGCCTGCAAACATGCTGCGCAGTTCAGCAAGCACGCCGAGCGTCTCATGGGCACGTTCGGGTAATTCAATCTGCTCTTCAGGCCCGAAAAGACCCTCGACAAAACCATCGAGTTCTTGTGTGCGCACCAGCGCCAGGCGCTTTAGAGCGTCGCGCGACTGCGCCACGTCGACACGGAGTAGTTGAAACGGATTGCGCCTGTTTTGATGATCCGAGAGGCGATTCCACAAGCCGCCGACCAGCACGCTGAGCAGTTCGTTCAGAGCCTCCACGGTTTCGAATTCCGGCCACTCACCACCCCATAGCTGTTTGACGGTGTCCAGCGGCGATATTTCAAGAATGGGTGACGCGATGACACCAAGAAACCGCGTCCGAACTTCATGGAAAGGCACCGGGCATTGATAGCGCTTGAGCAGTGCGATGGCCTCGGCGTCACTCCCCCCTGCAATATTCTTTTTTTTCACGACTGTATTTCCTTATGCAGCTTTCCGCTGCCGCGCACGCAAGCCCCAGTGAATGCTTTTACTCATCACGAGCACAATTGCGCATCGAGATCGTAATCATCGGCAGCGCTGATCCGCACCCGCACCACCTGACCGGCGCGTAGTTCACCGCCCGCCGCTATCCGCACCACTCCATCGATCTCCGGCGCATCGGCACTGCTGCGCGCTGTCGCCGCACCATCTTCGACGTGGTCGATCAACACCGCCATGTCGCGCCCGATCTTGCGCGCCAGGCGCGCCGCGCTGATATCGGCCTGAGTGGCCATGAAACGTTCCCAGCGTTCGCGCTTGAGTTCTTCGGGTACTGCTCCGGGCAGTTCGTTGGCTGCGGCGCCGGCCACGGCCGAATACTGAAAGCAGCCGACACGATCAAGTTGTGCTTGTTCGAGAAATTCGAGCAGGGTTTCAAAGTCCTCATCGGTCTCCCCAGGAAAGCCGACGATGAAGGTACTGCGCAGCGTGATGTGTGGCTGCATGGTACGCCAGGCCTGCACACGCTCCAGAGTTTTTTCAGCCGCCGCCGGGCGGCGCATGAGCTTCAGGATGCGCGGGCTCGCATGCTGAAAAGGAATATCGAGATAGGGCAACAGCCCCTCCTCGGCCATCAATGGCAATACCTTGTCGACATGGGGATAGGGATACACATAGTGCAAACGCACCCACACACCCAATTCTGCGAGCGCGCTGCACAGCGCCTGAAAACTGGTCTTCAAGGGTTTGCCCTGCCAGAAACCAGTGCGGTAGCGCAGGTCGGCACCATAGGCACTGGTGTCCTGGGAGATCACCAGCAATTCACGCACACCCGCAGCGACCAGGCGTTGCGCTTCGTCCATCACCTCACCAATCGGGCGACTGACCAGGGCTCCACGCATGCTGGGGATAATGCAGAAGCGGCATTTGTGATCGCAGCCTTCTGAGATTTTCAGATAGGCGTAGTGGCGCGGAGTGAGTTTGATGCCCTGGGGTGGCACCAGATCGGTCAAAGGATTGTGCTGGCGTGTCATGGGTGCGTGGGCATGCACCGCCGACAACACCGCTTCGTACTGCTGCGGACCACTGACACTCAACACCGCCGGATGCAGCGCGCGAATGTTATCGGCATCAACACCCATGCAACCGGTGACGATGACCTTACCGTTTTGTGCCAAGGCTTCACCGATGGCGTCCAAGGACTCCTGCTTGGCGCTATCGATAAAACCGCAGGTATTGACCACCACCAGGGCGGCATCCTGGTAACTGGGCGAGATGGCATAACCCTCGACACGCAGTTGCGTAAGAATGCGTTCGGAATCGACCAGGGCTTTGGGACAGCCGAGGCTGACAAAACCGATTTTGGGAGCTGCTTTCATGATGTGGGAGCGGCGTGCGCCGGAGGCGAAGGAGCACGCATTCTAAAGACCGGGGGGTGATTCGCCTACACGGCGCGAATGGTCTTGCTCAATAGCCCAGCGCGCATCCATCAAAGCGTGGCTCGCTGGCGGCCAACCAGCCCTCGGCGCTGCGCTGAATACATTGATAACCGCCCATGAAATGCAGCACTGGATGCGTGTAGGGGCGCAATTCATGGCCCCGTGCGGCGAGCGCCGCCAGCAAGTCTGGCGCAAAACCCGGCTCAAACAGCACCACGCCGCCATCGGACTCACGCGCTAGGCTGGGCGCGTTCAGTCCGTCGTGGCGCATGCGCGGCGCCGATCCCGCCGCCTGAATATCCAAACCAAAATCGAGATGGTTGACCAGCACCTGCACCTGTCCCTGGGGTTGTACATCACCGCCCATCACACCGAAGGCCATGTAGGGCTGGCCATCACGCATGACAAAGGCCGGAATGATGGTGTGAAAGGGGCGTTTACCGGGCGCGTAGCTATTGGGCAAGCCATCTTCAAGGGTGAAACCAGCACCCCGACACTGCAGCGCGAAGCCGAGATCGGGTGGCACCAGGCCAGCCCCGAATCCCTGGAAGATGCTCTGAATCAGCGACACCATCATGCCGCTCTAATCGGCCACCGTCAGATAGGTGGTATCA
>JANOXY010000039.1:0-2927 GCA_031418675.1 Pseudomonadota bacterium | reverse complement strand
AACAACTACTTATACAGTAACATGTACGACAACAGGGAATGGTTGCACAGCGACCGATGCAGCAATAGTAGTAGTTAATCCAAAACCAGTTGTAGATGCCGGACCAGACAAAGCAATATGTGTAGGTGGCAGCGAAACCTTGACAGCCACAGGCAGGTCAGTATCAACTGCAGGGCACCGCCGCCGAACTCAGCGTGTCGCTCGCCAATCTAGGCTTCATTCCGAGCACTGACTTTTTCGATACATTCACGGTGCAAATCGCAGCCGGCAACGTAGAGGGAGCGGTGTCGGGCAGCAAGCTTGTGAGCTATGCCTTGAGCGATGGCGACGCAGTCGCCCTCGCCGACGGGGTAGACCACCTGTTTTTGTTCAAGACCCTGGCCGGGAGTGCCAGCGTTGCAGGGGGCAACGGGAGCGATACCTTGTTGGTGCTGGGCAGCAACCCGCTGACCATCGACTTCTCCCAAGTGGGTCAGCAAGTCACCGCGGGCTCGTCCAACGTCACCTATACAAATTTCGAGAACCTCGATGCGTCGGGCGCCAGCGGCGCGATAAATGTCACGGCGGGCGCTACCGGCGCCCTTATTCGGACCGGTTCAGCGGCGGATACCGTGGTGCTGGGTCTGGGCGTCGATACGCTCGACAGCGGTGACGGTGATGATCAGGTGAGTGGCGGCTTGAGTAGCGGTGACAGCCTAGCCCTCGGTCAGGGTAACGATACGCTGGTCTTCAGCGACGTTGCTGCGTCGGCCGATGGCGGCGCAGGTGTCGACACGCTGATAGCGCCAGTCACCAGCCTCAGTCGTTTCGATCTCGCCGCGGTCGGCAACAACGCCCCCGACAGCGCAACGGCGCTCAGCAACTTCGAGAATCTCGATGCCAGCGCTGCCACGGCCGGCATCACGGTCACGCTGGCGGCGACCAGCAGCGAAATTCGTACGGGCAATGCAGCAGACACTATCGCGTTTCGCGACGTCGCCGCCGCAGTTAACGCCGGCGCAGGCAGCGATACGCTGGTGCTCGATACCGCGCAGCTCTCCACGCCGGACGCGAGCACGGCGATGAGCATCAATCTCGCCAGCGCCAACACTAATCAGATCACCAGCGGTGCGCCGTTGGGTGCGGTGTGGCAGAACTTCGAAAATCTCGACGGTGCCGCCTGGGATAAAAATCTGACGGTCACTGCCAACGCAGCGGGCGGCACCATTGCCACCGGCCTGGGTGCCGATAGCGTCACCGTGGGTGCGGGGATCGATCACGTTGAGACCGGAGCTGGCAACGACCGCCTCAGCGGGGTAGCAGGCGCGGGTGACGTTATCGATCTCGGTGCGGGCGACGATACGGCGACGTTTTCCGCCAGTGCTGCCGGCGTGGTGCGCGGCGGTGCCAATGCTGACACTTTGCTCTACGCAGGTAGGGCGGCGGTCATCAATCTCGCCACCAGTTCGCGTTTCACCGGCTTTGAGAATCTCACGGCTGGCACCGCGAGCGGTGTCGTCAATTTCACCGGTGTGGCGGGCACAACGGCAGTCACGACCGGTGCGGCCAACGACGTCATCAATGCTGCTGCGGCGACGGGTGCCGTCACCATCAACGCCGGTGCGGGCAAGAACACGGTAACCAGTGGCCGCGGCGATGACAGCATCACCTTGGGCGCAGGTATCGATACCATTCGGGCCGGCGCTGGCAACGACACGGTGCGCGGCAGTTTGAGTGTCGGCGATCGGGTGTTCCTTGACGGCGGCAACGACAACATCAGCCTGCCGACCAGCGCACTTGCGGTGACGGTGGATGGTGGCAGTGGCTCCGACACCTTGATCGTGCGCGGTTCGGCTGCCCAGACTTTCAATTTTGCCGCCAGCGACGACAACGGCAGCCTGGCGGGTTCCTATAAAAACTTTGAGAACATCAGCGCCAGCGCAGCGAGCGGCGCTCTCACGGTGACCGGGGTGGCGGCCACCACCCTGGTCGCGACTGGCAGAGGCGCAGACATCATCAATGTCGCAGCCGCTGCCCAGGGCGTGACCATCTCCGCTGGTGCCGGCACCAACACCATCACCGGTTCAGCCCATAACGACATCATTACGCTGGGCGCGGGCAAAGACACCGTGAGCGCTGGCAATGGCGCTGACACGGTTAACGGTAACCTCAGCGCCGGCGATCAGGTTTTGTTGCAAGGTGGTAACGATACGTTTCTCTATCGCGCGTTGACCGTCGCCGGTACCGTGGTCGACGCTGGCACCGGCGTCGATACGCTCGAATACACCGGCACCACGCCCAAGACCTTCAACTTCAATGCGGCCGCCGATAACGTTGCGGCCGAAGCGGGATCATACAAAGCATTTGAGAACCTCGATGCGAGCACCGCCACTGGTGCGGTGACGGTCACCGCCGCAGCGGCCACCACGCGCATCGAGACGGGCGCCGGTGCCGACGTCGTTACCGCCACCAGCACCAGCGCCGGTGTACGGGTTGACACCGGTGCGGGTGACGATCGCATTACCACCGGTGCCCGCGACGACATCATCGTTTATGGCCAAGGCACGGATATCGTCGATGCCGGTGCCGGACGCGACACACTTGAGCTGGGTATCGGCGCCGGTCCGCTCACTATCGATCTTGGTGCCACGGCCGGCAGTGATCAGGTTGATGCCGGGAGCACCTACAAAAATTTCGAAAACGTCGATGGCAGCGCCGCCGATGGCGCCCTGACCATCACCCTCGGCGTGCAAACCAACGCCGTGCGCACCGGTGCTGCGGACGACCTCGTGCATTCCGGTGCCGTCACCACTGTGACCGGCATTGTGTCCCTGGGGGCGGGCAACGATAGCCTGGTGATTGATACCACGGCGACGAGTCTCGCTGGCGCGACCCTGAGCGGCGTGGAATCGCTGGCTCTGGCGAACAATGTCGATGCCACCCTCAGC
>JANOXY010000038.1:0-26718 GCA_031418675.1 Pseudomonadota bacterium | reverse complement strand
CATTGAACTACACCCGCAGAGGCCAGAATTCTAGTGTGTGTGCGAGCCCGGTCAAAGCCCGGCGTTTGTTGACCTTTGCTGACAGTGCGCAGCACATCAGTGTGACGCAGCGCCCGCGACAGTCTCGATGAACGGGGTAAGATGCTCACAATTCAGCTTGTTCACGAGCCCGGGATATCGCAGAATCCGTGGTCTACAATAGCTCAAATCTCAGACGGTTAGAGCGAAAATTTAAAGCGGAGTTTGAGGGCGTGAACCAGAACGTGCGGATTCGGATTTCAAGGGCGCATGCAAACAGGCAAACCCATCATCGTTCTGGTCGATGACAGCGCGGCTATGCGGGCGTTCTTCGAGCAGGTTGCCGCCGAAGCAGACCTTGCGTTTCACGCCTATGCCTCGGCGGAAGAATCGTTGAGCTTCCTGGCCAGCCGCCAGCCGAGCTTGCTGTTCTTGAATGTCATGATGCCCAACAAGGACGGCTACTCGTTTCTCAAGGAGTTGCGACGGCATGAACTGCACGCTGCCACACCGACCGTCATGATCAGCTCAAAGGATTACGCCCAGGACCGCACGGCGGCCAAGGAGCTTGGAGTGCTTGAGTTTGTGGCCAAACCCATTTCCAAAAAAGCGATACGCCTGCTCATCGAAAAATACCTGGGGACGGGCAATAGCTCCCGATGAGCGACAGTTATTTGCGCTTCTGGGGCGTGCGCGGATCTTATGCCGCGCCACATGAGTCCCATCTGGGAGTGGGCGGCAACACCTCCTGTGTCGAGATCCGCAGTGGCGATCACCTGCTGGTGTGCGATGGCGGCACGGGCATCATCTCACTCGGCGAAGAACTGATGGCGCAGAGTGAGTTACGCGAACTGCTGGTGGTGTTCACCCACTATCACTGGGATCACATTTGTGGGCTGCCGTTTTTTCAACCGGCTTTTTCACCCGCCTGGAAAATCAAGTTTTTCGGCCCCGGCGACACCGCCGCCGATATTGAGCAGCGACTTTCCGACCAGATGAAAGCGCCGTATTTTCCGGTAGAAATCGGCACCTGGATGGCCGATATCCAATATTTGGATCCGCAAAATCACGGGCTTACCCATGGCCCCATCGGCGTTAGCTACTACAACGTCCATCATCCTGGCGTGACCTATGGTTATCGCATGCAAGTGGCCGGTAAGTCGGTGGTTTATGTGTCCGATAACGAGGTGCAATTTCTCAAGACCTCGGTAGCCAAGCGTATTCACGAGTTCGATGCAGACGAGCACGAACTGCTCGAACGTATGGTGAGCGAGCAACGGGCTTCGGAAGTGTCGGCTATTGAAGGGGTGGATGTTCTGGTCCACGACGCGCAGTACACACCCCATGATTACAATCGCAAACGTGGCTGGGGACACTCGTGCTACGTGGACACCGTCAATCTTGCCATTGATGCAAATGTGCGTTGCCTGTATCTGTATCACCATGACCCGACCTACGACGACGAACAGGTCGCCGCCATCCATCGTGATTGCCTGCAGATCATTCACGAGCGCAAGTCGAGCATGGAATGCCATATCGCCCGCGAGGGCATGAAGATCCCGCTCTAGCGCCGAGCCAAGTGTTGAACACTATTCGTGTGACACTGAACGGTGAGCACCGCGAACTGCCGGCCACCACCGCCATTTCGGATCTCATCACGCTGCTCGCGATACAAGGTCGTTACGCCGTCGAACTCAACGGTGAAATCGTGCCACGCAGTGCCCATCGTGAGCAGCAGCTGGGCGATGGGGACCGCATCGAGGTGGTCGCGGCCATCGGTGGCGGCTGATCACAAACAGTTATACTTGCCGCCCGACGCGAACGACTACAAGGCAGGCCATGGCAAATCTCGATTCCAAGCACCCGGGTGACGATGATTGTCTGCACATCGCGGGCCGCAGCTTTCATTCTCGACTCATGGTTGGCACCGGCAAGTATCGTGATTTCGACGAGACCGCGGCTGCCATCAACGCCAGCGGGGCACAAATCGTGACCGTCGCCGTGCGCCGCACCAACCTTGGGCAGAGCGCTGGTGAGCCCAACCTGCTCGATATCATTTCGCCGGATAAATTTACCATTCTGCCCAACACGGCCGGCTGTTATGACGCCGAATCAGCAGTGCGCACCTGCCGTCTTGCCCGCGAGCTGCTCGATGGCCACAACTTGGTCAAGCTCGAAGTGCTGGGCGATCCGAAGTCCCTCTTCCCGGATGTGGTGCAGACACTCGCTGCCGCCCGCACCTTGTGTGCCGATGGCTTCGAAGTGATGGTTTATACCAGCGACGATCCGGTTGTCGCCAAAGAACTGGAGAACATCGGTTGCGTGGCGGTGATGCCGCTCGCAGCGCCAATCGGCTCCGGGCTTGGCATCCAGAACCGTTACACCCTGCGCACCATTATCGAAAATGCGCGGGTACCGATTATCGTAGATGCGGGTGTCGGCACAGCTTCCGACGCGAGTCTGGCAATGGAGCTCGGTTGCGACGGTATTCTGATGAATACAGCGATTGCCGAGGCCAAGCTTCCCGTGTTGATGGCATCAGCCATGCGTAAAGCGGTCGAAGCGGGACGCGAAGCGTTTCGTGCCGGCCGCATGCCACGGCGCGCCTACGCGTCGGCCTCGTCGCCTATCGACGGCACGTTCTTCTCCTGACGCTCTGCAGCTGTCAATCATGACCCAGTTGCTAGCGCGCCGCTCGGTGCGCAGTTTCGTGATCCGCGCAGGGCGCATGACCGAAGCGCAACAGCGCGCGTTTGATGAACTATTGCCGCGCTACCGTGTGACCACGGAAGCGCTACGTGCCGATCTTGCACAGGCGTTTCCGCGCCGCGCACCGCTGCATCTCGAAGTCGGTAGCGGTAACGGTGACAATGCCCTGGCATTGGCCGCCCGCTGCCCGGCCATAGACGTGCTGGCAAGCGAGGTTCATCCGCCCGGCCTCGGCCATACCGTGCATGAAGCCGAACGGCGCGGCCTTGCCAATTTACGCGTTTACGATGGCGACGCCCTGGAGTTGTTGGCGGCATTGCCGCACGCTGCGCTGGATGCGGTCTATATTTTTTTCCCCGATCCCTGGCCCAAAAAGCGCCACCATAAACGGCGGCTGGTGCAAGCTGAGTTACTTACGCTGCTTGCGACACGACTCAAGCAGCACGGCCGGGTGCGTTTTGCCACCGACGATGCCGATTACGCGTCGCAGGTTCGCGCTGCGGTGGCGGTTGATGACCGTTGGTTGAACCTGGCCGGCGTCGAGGCCTGGGCGCCGCGACCGCGTGAGCGGGTGCTTACCCGCTTTGAGCAACGCGCGGTGCGGGACGGGCGCGAAGTATTTGATCTGAACTGGATGCGCGCGTACTAGCCCAGCGCACACGTCAGCTCCGTAAAGTCTTCCAGACAACGGCAATCCGTCGCGCTCACGGCCGGCCCATGGCTGTCGGGCCTGGCAATACCGAACAAGTAAGCAACACCCCAGCTGCGTGCCGCAGCGCGCACTTGCGCGTTGTCGTCGATGAACAGGGTGCGTGTCGGGTCGAAGCCGACAGCGTCGCGCAAAGCATGCCAGAAATCGTCACTTTCTTTGGCTGCGCCGAGGGTGTGAGCACTGAAGATAGCGTTGAAGTACGGGCTAATGCCGGTCGCTGCCAACTTACGTTCCAGGCTGGCGGGGTGGGCGTTGGTCGCGAGCACCAAGTGCACGTCGCGCGCTTTAACCCAGGCCAGGAAATCGATAGCACCGGGCCGCGCACGGATAAGGTGGCTAAGTTCCACTTCAAGCCCGTGCATATCGACGCCGAACGCATCACTCCAATGTTCGAGGCAATACCAGGGCAGAGAACCGCGCCTGGATTCCAACCGGTGGGTAACTTGCTGCCGCGCGAGGTCCAAGGGAATGTGCTGGCGCGCAGCGTAGCGGCGCGGTAATAACTCGCTCCATAGCTGATTGTCGAAATGCAGATCGAGCAGCGTGCCGTCCATGTCGAGAATGACACAATCAATCGCTGACCAAGGTGCGACGGGCAGGGCGTTCATTCGCAGATTTCCCCGAATTTCTCGCAGCGTCGTTGGCATTTATAGACCCCACGTGGGTCAACATTGCATAGTTGGCCCCAACGCTGACAACCGTTGTAACACTGCTTGGGCTGTTCAGTCTGGACTGCTGGAGTAGTGGTCGTGGTGGCATCAGGTGGATTGTCCCCAGCGTCCGGCAGTGTGCTCTCAGCCGCTGACACCAGCAGGCTGCAAAAACAAAACAAGACCAGCGTGGCCATACGCAACCACGCCATCGGCAGAGAAACACGATAGACCAGGGTCATGGGCGGATTCCAATTCGGTAGTTTTGCAGCTGTGCGCTTGGGGGCGAGTTTAACGCAAAGGAGGTTGTCTCCTGCCTGCCCAGGCTCGCTCCTGCTCAGTCAGTAGGCGCGTCGTGGGCGGCAAGTTTTTCCCGCAACGTTTGCGCCAGATGCGCAGCATGATCGCGTTGTTCGGGCGTGAGTGCAGCGGCGGATTCTGTCAGTGGCGATTTGAGTTTTTCATCCCGTTCGGCGGCCACACTCAACCACGCGTGGGCCTCTACAGGATCCGGTGCTGTACCGATGCCTTGAGCAAAAACCGAGCTCAAGCTGACTTGCGCTGCGACCAGTCCCTGCAACGCTGACTCGCGTAACCAGAAACGTCCCTCGCCCTCATCCAGCGGCAGCCCTTTGCCAAACAGGTTCATCAGACCGAACTGCATTTGTCCTTCAGGGTCGCCGCTGTGGGCAAGTTCGCGCAGTAGCGTCGCTGCGTGGGTCATGCGCGCGGGATCATCATCGTGACTGAGATCAAGCTTGGCGATAGCCAGATTGGCGCGTTTGTAACCTTGCTCGGCAGCCTTTTCCAGCCACTCGAGCGCTTTTGCTTCATTCGAGGCCGAACCTTGCAACAACAGCATGGCCAAGTTGAACTGGGCTGCAGCCATCCCCGCGTTCGCCGCTTTTTCGAACCACTCCTCAGCCAGACGGAGGTCGGACGGCGTGCCCTGGCCGCGGGTGTACATCACGCCAAGGGAGAACTGGGCCTCCCGATCGTCGAGCGCGGCTGCACGCTGGAACCATTCCAGGGCGCGCGACGGTTCGGCCGCAACCCCATATCCGCGCCAGTAGACTGTGCCAAGGTTGAACATTGCGCCCGGGAGATGTTGTTCGGCCGCGGCCTCGAAGAGCGCGCGGGCGCGGGCCGGGTCCTGAATGACCCCTCTGCCTTTCAGATAATGCACACCAAGGTTGTTTTGCGCCGTCGCATCGCCTGCTTGCGCTTTGCTTTCGAGGCGCGAGACAGCAGCTCCCTCGTCACGCTGTTCGCCGCGCCTGGCGCTATCCTCGGCGCGCACCATCATCGCCGCCAACAGCAGCAGAACGAGGACGATCATGCTGTTAAGCGGCATCGGTGATGAAGTCCCTCACTTAAGGTATTTCGGAAAAAAATCCCAAGGTCGAGCGCTTCTCGCGCGTTACCATCCGCCCCGTAGCGATAGCGTTACGCTCTACTTTGCGTTGCCCCGCGGCAGATTGCCTTGCGGGGTTTTTTTTGCCCGGGTGTCGTGGCCCCCAAAGCCCAAGCGTTTAGCGACCGAGTGTCGCTGGACCGCGCGCCTAGACTTATATACCAGCGGCCGATAGCATTTCCAACGCCACGGGCGCAGCGTCGCCGGTAGCGTGCTGCTGACCACCCGCGCTGGTGGCAGGTCTTACTCAACCCCGTCCTGCGAGGAAATCCCACCGTGAAAAAGAATCAGCTTAAGCCGGTCGCGGCAACGCTCGGCGCCGGTGTTGTCATGGCACTAGCCAGTGTGGCCAATGCCGCGGACAACCCATTCCAGATGCTTGAGTTCGGTCCAGCCGTGATGCTCGCCGGGGATGCCGTCGATATGCAGGGCAACAAGGTCAAAATCAACGACGAAACGGGCTTCACCTACGGTGGGGATCAGAAGGCCGCCTATTCGGAGGGCAAGCTCGGCACCGGTAAAAAAGACCCCGCGGTGTGCGGGACCTTCTCTGGCGCCAGCTGCTCGATGCCGCATACGGCGAAGTAAGCACGTCTAAGCCATTTCGGCCCACCGGTGCAGCGGACTTACCGCATCAACGGCACCGGGCTCGGCCTCAGGCGTCCTCACTTGGGGGCGCTGCTGCAGGCCATCCCCGACGACATCAAATTCTTTGAGGTGGCACCCGAGAACTGGCTGCGTGTTGGCGGCCGCCTCGGCGAAGCACTTGAACGCATCTGCGCGCAGCGGCCGCTGGTGTGCCACGGCCTGTTGCTCAATCTCGGCGGCCCGGATCCGCTCGACTTCGCTGCTATCGATGCCATCAAGGCCTTTCTCGACCAGTACCAGGCGGTTATTTATGGCGATCACCTATCGTTCTGTGCGGCGGATGGCCAGCTCTACGAATTGTTACCCATGCCGTTCACGGCCGAAGCCGTCCACCATGTGGCGGCGCGCATCCGCGTTGTTCAGGACCGCCTCGAACGGCGCATTGCAATCGAAAATCCCTCTTACTACCTGCGGTTATCTGACGAGCTCGATGAACTGAGCTTCATCAACGCCGTGCTGGAGGAAGCGGATTGTGATCTTCTCCTCGACATCAACAACGTCTACGTCAACAGCGTCAACCACGGCTATGACCCGCGGGTTTTTCTCGCGGGCCTGCCGATGAACCGCATTGCCTATGGCCACATTGCCGGCCACAGCCGGGATCGTAGCGGCCTGCTTATCGACAGCCACGGCACAGCAGTCATCGAGCCCGTATGGGAGCTGCTGGCATTTGCATATCGGCGTTTTGGCGTCTTCCCCACCCTGCTTGAGCGAGACGAAGACATTCCGCCCCTGGTGAGTGTACTGCCGGAGCTGCAGAACATCACCGCCATGCAACAGCGCCGGGCGCTTGGCGGCGACGGGCTGGCCGCATGAGTTCACCGCTGGAAGCGGAATTTGTGCGTCTGCAACGGGTTTTTGCCGCCTATCTGCGCGACCCTGAGCGAGCCGCGCCTCCGGGCGCCCACGAGCCACGCCGTTTAGGTGTTTACCGTGACGCGGTATACGCCAACATCGAAGGCTTCATGCGCGACAACTATCCCCGTGTGCGGGCGGTGATGGACGATCGTCAATGGCATGCCATGGTGCGCGATTACCTGCTGCGCCACCGCGCACGGGCCAGCGCATTTGTAGACTTGCCGCGGGAGTTTCTCGTCTATGTTGAACAGGGAAATGTAAGCCAGGCGAGCTTGCCGTTTCTGTGGGAGCTGGCGCATTTTGATTGGCTGGAGACGCTGGTGGGTGCCGATCCGCGTCGTCTCAGTCGCGCGGGCGTGGACCGCGACGGCGACCTGCTCGAGGGTGTGCCGATCGCAAACCCCATCATGGTCATGCACCGCTACCGTTTTCCGGTCCACGCTATCGGTCCCGACTATCTCCCCCTGCAAGCGCCGCCCCAAGCCACCTGTATCGCGGCATTTCGCGATGGGCGCAACGAATACGGCTTTCTCGACCTCAATCCTGCCACCGCCCGCCTGCTGGAATTGATCGTGCAGGGCGAGGGCCTGACGGGCCGTGAAATCTTCGCCCGTATCGCGCTCGAACTCGACCAGACGAACATCGCCGGCCTCATCGAAGCAGGCGCTACAATTCTGGCTCGGATGCTTGCGCGGGACGTGATACTGGGAACTGCGAGCGCTTGAAAGTCGCGCGGCCTTCGCTTAATTAATCATCGGTCACCTGTGCCGACCTCGGACGTCAAAGCCCCATGAAACGCATCAATAAACTGCTGGTGGCCAATCGCGGCGAAATCGCCATTCGTGTGATGCGCGCTGCGGCCGAGCTCGACATCGACAGCGTCGCCATTTACTCCCATGAAGATCGCTTCGCCCTGCATCGCTTCAAGGTTGAACAAGCGCACCTGATCGGCGCCGGATGTACCCCGGTGCAAGCCTATTTGCAGATCGACGAAATTGTGCAGACCGCGCTGGCCGCCGGTTGCGACGCGATTCATCCCGGTTATGGTTTTCTGGCCGAGAGCCCCGAGTTCGCCGAAGCCTGCGGCGCGGCAGGTCTGATCTTTGTCGGCCCACCACCGGAAGTGATGCGCCTGTTGGGCAACAAGGTCGCGGCACGCGAGCTGGCGCAACGCAGTGGTGTACCCCTGATGCCCGCCACCGGTGCCTTGCCGCGTGAACCGGCCGCCATCGAAAAGCTGGCGGCGGGCATCGGTTATCCGCTCATGCTGAAAGCCTCATGGGGTGGCGGTGGCCGCGGCATGCGGGTGATCGAAGGGCCCGACACGTTGCACGAACTGGTGGACATCGGGCGCAAAGAAGCGGGTCTCGCTTTTGGCAACGACGAGGTTTATCTGGAAAAGCTGGTGCGTCGCGCCCGCCACGTGGAAGTGCAAGTGCTGGGCGACAACCACGGCAACCTGGTGCATCTTTTCGAACGCGACTGCACGGTGCAACGTCGTAATCAGAAAATTGTCGAGCGCGCGCCGGCGCTGTATCTGGATGAAACACAGCGCCAGACGGTTTGTGCCGCCGCCCTGGCCCTGTGCCACAAGGCCCGTTACGTCAATGCCGGGACCGTCGAGTTCCTGCAGGATGCCGATAGCGGGGCGTTCTTTTTCATCGAAGTTAACCCGCGTATCCAGGTCGAACACACCGTGTCGGAAGCGATCACCGGTATCGACATTGTGAAAGCGCAGATCCGCATCGCGCAAGGTTGTGCGATCGGCAGCGACGAATGCGGCGTGCCGGCGCAAAAGGACATCACCATGCGCGGCCACGCGGTGCAATGTCGCGTGACGTCCGAAGATCCCGAAAACAAATTCATTCCCGACTACGGCACGATCACCGCCTATCGTAGCCCGGCCGGCTTCGGCATTCGTCTCGACGCGGGCACGGCCTATGTCGGTGCGCGCATCACACGTTATTACGATTCATTGCTGGTGAAGATCACCGCCTGGGGTAACAACCCCGACGAAGTCTCACAACGCATGTTGCGCGCGCTGCGCGAGTTTCGTATTCGTGGTGTCAACACCAATCTGCGCTTCTTGATCGGCTTACTGGAAAACCAGCAATTCCGTCGTGCCGAATACACCACGCGCTTTATCGACGAAACACCCGAGCTCCTGGTGTTTCCCCGTCGTCGCGATCGCGCTTCACGTCTGCTGCGTTTTATCGCCGACGTCGCGGTGAACGGTAATCCAGCGGTCACCGGTCGGGCCCGGCCGCGGGTATTGCGCCGGCCGCGGGTGCCTGATTGCGCTGGCCGTGTCATTGCCGACGGTAGTCGCAAACGATTCGAGGAACTCGGTGCACGCGGCTTTGCGCAATGGATGCTGGAGCAGAAACAGGTTTTGATCACGGACACAACCTTCCGCGACGCCCATCAGTCGCTGCTCGCAACACGTGTGCGCAGCTTCGATATGCTGGCGGTGGCCGATGCTTACGCACGCCTGTTGCCCGAACTGCTCTCGGTGGAGTGCTGGGGCGGTGCAACCTTCGACGTCGCCATGCGCTTTTTGCACGAGTGCCCGTGGCGCCGCCTCACAGCGCTGCGCGAGCGCATGCCGAACATCCTGACACAAATGCTGCTGCGCGCCTCCAACGGCGTGGGCTACAAAAACTATGCGGACAACGTCGTCGTGTATTTTGTGCAACAGGCGGCCCAGGCCGGCGTCGACATCTTCCGCATCTTCGATTCCCTCAACTGGGTCGAGAATATGCGGGTCGCCATCGATGCGGTGGTGGATACCGGCAAGATCGCTGAAGCAGCGATCTGCTACACCGGCAATTTGAGCGACCCGCGTTGTACCAAGTACGACCTGCGCTACTACGTGAAGATGGCCAAGGAACTGGAGGGCGCCGGTGCCCATGTGCTGGGCATCAAGGACATGGCTGGCCTGTGCCGGCCGCAGGCGGCGCGTGATTTGGTGCGCGCGCTGAAGCAGGAAATCAGCATTCCGATCCATTTTCACACTCACGATACCAGCGGCATCGGAGCGGCCAGTGTGTTGGCCGCCATCGACGCCGGCGCTGATGCGGTCGACGCCGCCATCGATGCCATGAGCGGCCTCACCTCGCAGCCCAACCTCGGCTCGATAGTTGAAGCCCTGCGCCATGGCCCGCGCGAGAGTGGTCTCGACCCGCAGGCTATCCGCCAGCTTTCTCACTACTGGGATGAAGTGCGCAACAATTATCTGGCGTTTGAAAGCGAGGAGCGCGCCGGCGCGTCTGAGGTTTATGTGCACGGCATGCCGGGCGGGCAGTACACCAATCTGCGCGAACAGGCGCGCTCCTTAGGTCTGGGCGAACACTGGCCGGAAGTTGCCCAGGCCTATGCCGATGTCAACGACATGTTTGGCGACATCGTGAAAGTCACACCCAGTTCCAAGGTGGTGGGAGACTTGGCCTTGATGATGGTCACCAGCGGCCTGTCACGGGTCGCGGTGGAAGATCCCGCGGTTGACGTGGCATTTCCCGAGTCGGTGGTGTCGTTTTTCCGCGGCGATCTAGGCCAGCCGCCGGGCGGCTTCCCACCTGCATTACAGAAAAAAATCCTGGCCGGGCAAACCGCCATCACCGTGCGCCCGGGGGCGGTGATCCCAGCGGTTGATCTGGCCGAGGTGCGGGTTGAAGCCGAACAGAAAGTTGACCGCCATATCAGCGATTACGAGCTCGCGTCCTATCTCATGTATCCCGATGTATTTGTCAGCTACGCCCACACCCGCCGCCAGTACGGCGACCTGACGGATCTGCCAACCTCGGTTTTTTTCTATGGCATGGAGTCGGGCGAAGAAATCAGCGTCGCGCTGGACCACGGGCCGACGCTGCTCATTCGTTACCTTGGCACCAACGAGCATCACGATGACGGCATGCGTACCGTGTATTTTGAACTCAATGGCCAGCCGCGCACGGTCAGGATCGAAGATCGCACCCAGCCGGTTTTGAAGGCGCCGCGGGTCAAGGCCGAGGCTGGCAATCCGCGCCACGTCGGCGCGCCGATGCCGGGGCTGATCGCCCAAATCAATGTGCGTGCCGGCGACCAGGTCAGCAAGGGCGACGCGCTCATGACCATCGAAGCCATGAAGATGCAAACCAGCATACGCGCCGAGCGCGACGGCCGCATATCGGAGGTCGTGGCGCAGCCCGGCGCGCAGGTGGAGTCAAAAGACCTACTGGTGATATTCGACTAAGGACGAGTTCAGTGCCGCGCCCTTAACAGGCCTGCACGGAGTGCCGCTAGGGCCGGCGCTTCGGCCGTTCCCGGCGCGGCGGTCTGCGTCATAAAAAAACCCCGCACGAGGGCGGGGTTTCGAGCCGACGATTTGGCCTCGCTGAGCAAGGTCCTTGGGGTTGCACGTACCGTGTGTGTGCGTGCGGTTATGACGCGTCACGTCGGGCGGCGATCGGTGAGTCTCGTCGGTTAGGCTCGTCTTTCGGTCGCCCTGTAATGACTATAGCAGTGCATTTCCCAATAGCCAGCTCGCTCGCCTTCAATCGAACAATTCATCGGCCACAAAGGGATTGCAGCGGCGTTCGAAACCAAAGGTTGATTCCGGACCGTGGCCGGGCACAAACCTGACATCATCACCCAGCGGCCACAGCTTGGTGCGTATCGAATCGATCAGCTGGCCATGGTTGCCGCGCGGGAAATCGGTGCGGCCGATCGAACCCTGGAACAACACATCACCGACAAATGCGACACCCGAGGCGTGATAAAACACCACGTGGCCCGGCGTATGACCGGGGCAATGCAGCACCTGCATAGTCTGTTCACCAAAACGCACGGTGTCACCATCAAGCAGCCAGCGATCGGGCGTGAAGCTGGGCGCAGCAGGAAAGCCATACTTCTGCGCCTGCTGCGGCAACGAGTTCAGCCAGAATTGATCCTCGGCCTGCGGCCCCTCGATGGGGATATTGCACGCCTCGGCAAACACCCGCGCACCGGCACAATGATCCAGATGTGCGTGGGTCAACAGCACCTTCTCCAGCGTAATGCCCTCGGCCTGTACACAGGCGGCGATGCGCTCCAGGTTGCCACCCGGGTCGATCACTGCGCCGCGGCGGGTGGTGTTACACCACAGCACGGAACAATTCTGCTGAAAAGGGGTGACCGGGATCACGATCCGCTCGAGCTTGGACACCACGCGTTGAACTCCTTAATTGATGCTGCGCGAGTCTACTGGCGGCGCAGACGGCGCACCAGCATCGAGCCCGCGCCGCGCTGACCGGTCGGTTTAGTCACATCTGCACGGCCAAGTCGCGATAGGCACGCTCTATCGGCGTGGATGGGAGATTCAATTTCACGCCGTCTGCGCCCCTTCCTATAGTTGCACCCGTTGTTATCCCAGCAGGAATCACCGACATGGATATTGATATCGGCATGAGCGCGGTACAACGCGCAGCCATCGCAGACGGCCTCGCCCGTCTGCTTGCGGACAGCTACACGCTGTACCTCAAAACCCATAACTATCACTGGAACGTCACCGGCCCACAGTTCACCGCCCTGCACACCCTGTTCGAAACCCAGTATGGCGAACTCGCACTGGCGGTGGACCAGATTGCCGAACGTATCCGCGCCTTGGGCCATCGTGCGCCAGGTTCGTATCGTGAGTTTGGTGTTTTGGGCTCCATCGCCGAGGACGAGGATCAGCCCGACGCCGAGACCATGATCCGGCGCCTGGTGCGCGGCCAGGAAGCGGTAGTCCGCACCGCCCGCACCTTGTTCCCGGCAGTTGACAGTGCACGCGACGAGCCGTCGGCTGACCTGCTCACACAGCGTATGCAAGTCCATGAAAAAAATGCGTGGATGTTGCGCAGCCTGATAGAGACCGTTTGAAGCCCCTGATCACATTTTGAGGAATGAAGCATGTTCGAAAACAAAGAAGGCAAGCGCGTACCCCATGTCACATTTCGTACCCGTCGTGGTCATGAATGGTTGGACGTGACGAGCGCTGAGCTATTTGCTGGCCGCACCGTGGTGGTGTTCTCACTGCCCGGCGCTTTTACGCCCACCTGTTCGTCGTCCCATGTGCCGCGCTACAACCAGCTGGCAGCAACGCTGCAGAAACATGGGGTTGACGAGATCGTCTGCGTGTCGGTCAATGACGCGTTTGTCATGCAGGAATGGCAGGCGCAGCAGCAGGCGTTCAATATTCGTTTTCTGCCCGATGGCAACGGCGAATTCACCCAAGGCATGGGAATGCTGGTGGGCAAGGAAGATTTGGGGTTCGGGCAACGCTCATGGCGCTACTCCATGTTGGTAATCGATGGGGTCGTGGCCAAGATGTTCATCGAGTCTGAGCAAGCTGGCGATCCCTTCGATGTGTCCGATGCCGACACCATGCTGGCCCATCTTGCACCCACGGCGGCCAAGCCGCTGGATGTGACGGTATTCAGTCGCAAGGGCTGTCCGCACTGTGTGCGCGCCAAACAGGCACTTGAAGCGGCGGACATTGCGTACGAAGAACTGGTTTTAAATCAGGATTTCACCGATCGCACGCTGCGTGCCGTCACGGGTCGCACCAGCTATCCTCAGATCTTCATCAATGGTGCGCAGATCGGTGGCGCCGATGATCTGGCGACCTGGCTACGGCGCGACCGCGCCGCCTGAGGTCGCACGGCCGGCGACACGAAGATGCTCTGCTGAGGTCTTCGTGTCGCTGCATCATTGGGGGTGCGTGGTGGGGATGCTCTTCAGTGCCCGAACGAAGCGGTTAGTACTTCGGTGTCGAGGTATTCCGTCAGGGCGACGATCTTGTCACCGCGCCAGCGATAGACCCAGCAATAGGTATTGTTATAGGTGCCGCCCGCAACGGTTTTGGATCGGCCATGGCCCTGCACGGCGACAAAATCACCCTCGGCAAAAATATTCTCAACCGTGATATGCAGATGTCCATCGACCAGGCCACCGAGCGGACCAAGCAGTCGCGCCAGCACATCAGCTTTACCATTGAAGGTGCCTGAGAACTTGGTGTTGCCGATGATGGTCCATTGCACCTGGTCGTCGAGCAGACCAAGCAAGGGTTCAGGATTGCCTTCACCTATCGCCTTGAAGCCGTTGGTGATAGCCGCTTTGCGTTGTGTATTGTCCATGGAACTCCCCGTGTGTGTTGAATCAGGCGATGCTGCTGATGGGACGTTGATCGACGATCAGGCATTAGCATAGGAGATTGGCAGCAAGCCCGACAGAGGCTGCGCTTACCATTCCGACAGTCGTTGCAGTTCGCGTGTTGACCAGCGCTGATTGTTGACGAGGGTATCGCAGATGGCGGTCAGCAACGCGATGGCCAGCGCTGGTTCATCGCGCTTGAGTCGTTCAAAAGCGGCAAAGGACAACACCAGAAGGTCGGTGTTTGCTGCTGTCATGGCATTGGCGGCGCGCGGCCCTTGTTTCAACAGGGCGAGCTCGCCAAAAAAGCTGCCAGCGCCGTAGATGGCCAGGCGCTTGTGGTGGTGGGCGGTGGTGCGCAGCTGGATCTCTACCCGCCCGCCCATGACCAGATACAGTTCGTCGCCGAGCTCACCTTCGCTGAAAAGATTCGAGCCTGGTTGCAGGTGACGCGGTTCCAGGTGCTGCGTGAGCACTTCGATTTGAGAGGCGCTTAAGTAACGCGCGATGGTGTTGCTGACCAGGGGCACAGCGTCGTCAATGCGGGTACGGCTGTAGTCCAGTGTTTCCAGCAAGGCGTTTTCGGCGAACTCCAGCGCTTCGTCACGGCCATTGAAGGTCCGCACCGGTGCATTGGAGCGTTTATCGCTGATCAGTCGCAGTGCTTGTTCAAAATCCTCACCCACACCACTCTCGGCATGCAGCTCGCAGAACAGCAGTAGCCCACCGTGTTCATGCAGGCGGTTGGCCACTTGTTGCAGCAGTTTTACCGCAGTCAAATCGATGTGGGTGACCTTGCGCAAATGCAGAATCACCCAGTTTGGCCCATTCAGGGCCGGGCCCAGTTCGTCAATCAAGCGGTCCGTGGTACCGAAGAACAGATTGCCGCGCAGCTCGAAGATCACGATGCGCTCGCCATGGGCTTCGATCAGCGCGCGTTCGGCTTCCGGTCGCGCTTTGATCGAGCGTGCTTCGCGCGCGCTGGAGTGGCGGCTGACAATCGGTGTGGCTATCTGGTCGCGGATAAATAACAGAATGGCGATGGCAACACCGCCGCCGACTGCGGCCACCAGGTTGTATAACACCGTGATGACCGTCACCAGTATCGCAATCATAGCGTCCTGGCGGGTGCGGCGCTGACGCGCCCACACCAGGATGTCGCGATCGGCGACGTCGATGGCGACCGCAATGATGACCCCCGCCAATGCACCGATCGGCAGCACACGCCCAACCTCACCGGCAAAAACGATCAGCACTAAAAACAACAGCGCGACGATGCCCGAGACCCAATGGGTGCCGCCGCTCTTGACTGCGACGAGGGTCGCTGCGGTGGTACCAGAGCCAGCGATACCGCCCGCGAGCGCGCTCGCCACCATGCCCACACCTTGAGCCATCAAAGTACGTCTGGCGTTATGGCGCAGACCGGTGGCCGCATCGGCGACCACCGCGGTTAACAAGGTATTGAGCGCTGCCAGTACCGCCAGAGCGGCTGCCGACGGCAGCATCAGGAGGTAGGGTAGCTCGCGCAGACTGAGCAGCGGCACACCCAAGGCATCGCGCTGCAAGCCCGCCAGCCGGCCGATCAGCCAAGCGGTCGGTGCGTTGCCACCGTGGACGGCGACCAGAGCGTGGAAAGCCAGGGTGCCGAGCAGCAGTCCGGCAATCGGCCCGGGCATGCGTGGCATCAAGCGCGGCATCAGCCGCACACCGGCAATGGTGATCAGCGCAGCGACCGCCGGCAGCCAGCGCCAGTCTTGCCAATCGCTACCGGCGCCTGCACCGAGCACTGCGCTGGTCTGGGATTTGATCATGAGCAAGGCGGAGCCCGTCATGAAACCGCTGATCACCGGCGAAGGAATGTATTTGATCAGCTGCCCACCACCGGACAAGCCGATCAGAAATTGCAACACACCGGCCATCACCATCACCATGGCCAGCGCGATCATCAAGCCCGGACCGTGCAGGCCGTGCGCCATCAGCGCCGCCAGTGCGCTGGCGAGCAGGACCAGGGCAGGACCGGTCGGTGCGCTGATAACGCCGGGCGCGCCACCGATAAGACCCGCCGCAAGGCACAACACCGCGGTGGTGATGAGGCCAGCCACTGCACCGCTGGCGGCGTCAGCACCCGCCATCGCAAACAGGGTCACGCCGATGGCCATGGCTTGTGGCAGCAGAATCGCCGTCGCCGTGAGCGCACCCCACAGATCACCCGCAAGCGGCCCGCGTCGGCTGCCGATGTGATCGTTCATGGCTGACCTCGCACCTCGACGATGTGAGCGGCGCGGCGCTTCAGGGACCTGCGTTGATACTCATCACGCAACGGCGCGCGCTTGTTCAGCGCGCGAGTACCTGTTCCACCAGTTGCACCCAGTAACTCGCACCGATCGGAATGATGTCGTCATTAAAATCGAAGGTCGGGCTGTGCAGCAGGCAACCACCGCTGCCGGGGCCGTTACCGATGAAAGCGTAACAGCCGGGCTTGGCTTCAAGCATGTAACCGAAGTCCTCGGATCCGGTCACCGGCTCGACCTCGGTATTGACCTGGGCATGGCCGAGCACGGCCTGCGCGGCGCGTGCCGCGGTGTCGGTTTCTTGCGCTGAATTCACGGTCGGCGGAAAGCGCTTTTCATACCACCATTCGAGCCGGCAGCCGTGGGCGGCACACAGGCCTTCGGCCAGTTGCCGCATGCGCGATTCGATGGTTGCGCGCACGCTCTGACTGAAACAGCGCACCGTGCCACGCAGCACCACAGTCTCGGGAATCACATTCCAGGCATCACCGGCATGGAACTGGGTGACGGTCAGCACCGCCGGATCGATGGCTTTGACGTTGCGCGATACCACGGTCTGCCAGGCCGTCACCAGCTGCGCGGCGACCACGACCGGATCGATGGCCAGATGAGGCAGCGCGGCGTGACCGCCTTGTCCGTGGATCTTGACCTCAAAGATATCCATCGCCGCCATCGCCGCGCCGGTGCGCATGGCCATCTTGCCAACGTCCAGGCCTGGCCAGTTGTGCAAGCCATACACGGCCTCCATCGGGAAATTTTCAAACAGACCATCGTCCATCATGGCTTTGGCGCCAGCCTCACCTTCTTCGGCGGGCTGAAAAATGAAATGCACGATGCCATCAAAAGCACGCGTCGCAGCCAGGTGTTCGGCCGCCGCCAGCAACATGGCGGTGTGACCATCGTGGCCACAGGCGTGCATCACACCCGGTTGTTGGGAGCGATGGGCAAACGCGTTCATCTCGGCCAGCGGCAAGGCATCCATGTCTGCACGCAAGCCGATCGAACGATCGCTGTTGCCCGCTTTAATCGTGCCGACCAGACCGGTCTTGCCCAGGCCGCGCACGATGGGGATGCCGAAGGATTCGAGCTTGGTCGCGACAAAGTCTGCCGTCCGGTGTTCCTGATAGGCCAGTTCCGGATGGGCGTGAATTTCTCGACGCCAGGCGGCGTGCACGTCCTTACGTGCGATGATTTTATCGACCAAGCTCATAACACTTCCCCTACTCGTCAGTGGCCAGCATGCCCAGCGCAGCGACTCTGCGCCTGGATTCAGGTCATATATTGTTTGATGAAGGCGACTTGCGCCGCGATCAGACGTGCCGCTTCGGGAATCATCTTCGACATCAGCAGGAAACCATGGAACACACCGCCATAACGATGGTATTCAACCACCACCCCGGCATTTTTCAGTTTGCCGGCATAGGCCTCGCCCTCATCACGCAAAGGATCGAACTCCGCACTGCAGACAAACGCTGGCGGCAGATTCGAATGATCGTTGGCGAACAGGGGTGACAGGCGCGCATCGCGCGGATCTTGTTTGTTGGTGTTGTAGTGCTTCCAGAACCAATCCATTTGCGGACGGCCAAGCAGCGGTGCAGCGGCGTTTTCGGTTATCGAAGCAGCTCCCATGGTGGCATCCACAGCAGGATAGGTCAGCACCTGCAAGCGCAGTGCCGGGCCGCCTTGATCGCGTGCCATCAAACTCACGGCCGCTGCCAGGTTGCCGCCGGCGCTGTCACCGACCACGCCAATACGACTGGCATCAAGCCCCAGTTTGGTCGCCTGCGCCACCACCCATAACAAGGCCGCATAACAGTCTTCGACCGGCACCGGGAACGGATACTCGGGTGCCTTGCGGTATTCCACCGCCACCACCGCGCAACCAGTGCGATTGGCCAGCGTGCGGCAATAACCATCGTGGGTGCCGAGGTCCATATAAACCCAGCCACCGCCATGAAAATGCACCATCACCGGCAGCGGCCCGCTGGCGGCCGGCGCGTAAAGGCGCGCAGGGATAGTGCCGCCGGCGACGGGGATAGTGAGTTCTTCGACCCGGGCACAGGCCTCCTGATCTTCGGGCTTGGTAGCGAACGCGCCATTAAAATAAGCGCGGCCCTCGGCCGGCGGCATCGAATCAAGCGCTTTCACGCCCATGTCGGTCAGGACTTTCAGGACAAGCTGGGATTCGGCTGTGAGCGGCATGGAGGTTCTCCCGGGTTATGTGGTTAAGCCGTTGGTATTTATTGGATTTGGCTAGGGTAGGGGGAAAGAACAGGGGGCGCAATGCGAGGTCTGCCATCGGCGTTATCGCGAATCGTTCTAAAGTAGAAGCGCCTCGCGGACGATACAGGTAGCGCCGTTCTCACTCTCCGCGGGAATAAGAAAAATGACAGATAAAGAGACCTTCGACACCGCCTCGGAACGTTTGCGTCTCGCCCTTCCGCTCATGTCGAAATACCGCGTTCCGATCGCACCGCTCAACTATGCCGTGTGGTACGCCTACGTCTCTGGCAGCAGCCCGGTGCTGCGCGATGTGATCGACCACAGGATGCACAACGAACAGCCGATAGACGAAACCATCACCCGCGAACTCTATCAGCGCTATGTCGACCCGTCGGACCGGACCCGCGTTGAAGCCGCGCAACTCACGGTGCGGCGCTTGCTGGAGGTGGTGTCGGGCTCCCTGGACGCCGCCGGCAGCGAAGTCAGCCGCTACGAACAATCCCTCAAGGACAGCGCTGCTCAACTGACCCCCGACATCGAGGCCGACGCCCTGCGCGGACTGGTTGACGACCTCATTACAAGTACGCGGCAGATGAATGCCGGCAATGCCTCCCTACAGCAGCATCTCGAAGAAAGCCGCCGCGAGGCCGACACACTGCGCGACGAACTGGCCAAGGTGCGGATGGAAGCCCATACCGATCCACTCACCGGGCTCGCCAATCGCAAAGGCTTTGAAGAAAGGCTGCAAGAGCTCGAAACCAGTGATGACTACACCGAACACGCCCACAGCCTGCTGATCGGAGATATCGACAAGTTCAAGAACATCAACGACACCTACGGCCATTTGTTTGGTGACAAGATTTTAAAGATTGTCGGCAAGGCATTTTCCAATCTCACCAAGGGCAAAGATCTGGCGGCGCGTTTTGGTGGCGAAGAGTTCATTATCCTGTTGCCCGAAACACCCATTCGCGGCGCCCAGGTAGTGGCCGAATCCATCCGCCGCGGCATCGAAAAAGGTCGTGTATTCAACCCCAAGACCGGCGAAGAAGTGCAGCGTGTGACGATTTCCATCGGCGTCACCGAGCTGGTCCATGGTGAGCCTATTGACCAGACCATTGCCCGCGCCGATGAAGCGCTCTATCGCGCCAAGGACGGAGGCCGCAATCGTGTTGAGTGCCAACTGGCGGCGCCTTTGCTCAAAGCCACGGCTTAGGCGCTTGGTTGCTGTTGGCGGGATGAAGTAGTCGCCGGTTTCGGCTGCCCATATCGAACCACGCTGTGGCGTTTTGACCGCGACCGACAAGGGGCGTCCGCTGCGTGCTGCTGCGAGCAGACAATCACACTTGAAGCTCTACCTCTGCCGTTACCTCAAGCGGGTCCAATCCAGCCGGCGCTTATAAAACGCGACGCACAACGTAACCTGGCGTTGGTGTGGCTACTGCGACGACTGGCTCGGTACTTCGAGACCATCGCCGACTTCCGCAGGGACAACGAGTTCAGGACATGCACCAGACCCAGTAGGGCAATTAATGGTTCTTTGGCGTGAAGGCTCACATCGTCGTTGATAGCCGTTTGAGGCTTAAACACACCGGCGCTGCGACTGCGGCTAACGTCCATGACGCTACCCCGATCTCACCATACAAGCGCAGGCATACATTGGAGATTCCTTAATGACGGGCGCGATGCGCTGGGGCCCGTGGCCCGTCGTCGATCGCACTATGCGGTGAGCATACCTGCTCGGTTGATGGCCTCGTCGACGAGTAACGTGACATTGCCGTCGGTGTAGCGATGATAGTACTCGCCTGCAATCTTGATCTTGCCCGGCGAATGCCGCCACTCATCGACCGTTGTCACGCTGTCGCCTTGCCCGCCTTCGATGCGCAAGGTCTTTGTTGCCGACGCTAGCGGTGATCATCGCGGTGACCACAGCAATCCAGGCATAGTGCCTGATTCCCAACCCTGTCATTACGCTACTCCAGGGTTGGTGACGCACCGCTGGTAAAGATTCCGGTTCATCCCGCCTGTCCTCTGGATGGCTTAGCTTTCGCTTTCTTTGAGGTCGTTGCGACCCTGGGCTTGAGCGTGGGCTTCGCCTTATGCCCCCGCTCGGTCTTGTGCTTGAGGCTCTTGGCGAGCAGTTCGGTCAGATCGATTACGTTGGACGAGTACTCCCCACTTGATGTTTCCTCAACGGGCGTCACCAATTCGGTCTCGCCGGCCTTGATCTTGCGGTTGACCAGACCATGCACGGCAGCGCTGAAGTTCTCCTCGTAATCCGCGGGTTGCCACTTGCCCGTCATGTCACTGATGAGTTGGGCAGCCATCTTCAATTCATTGGGTTTGAGCATGGACGAGGCCTTGCCATCGGGCGGCAGCTTGAGTTCGTCCATGGGGCGAATTTCGTTGGCCCAACGGATAGTGTTCAGAATCAAAGCCGGGCCTGAGGGCAGCAGCACCGCCAGGTGTTCCTTGGTGTGCATGACGACGCGCGCAATGCCGACCACGCCCGTCCCGCGCATCGACTCGCGCAGTAATGCATAGACCTTTTCGCTGCCCTTGCCATAGGGCTCGAGATAGTACGGCTTCTCGAATAGCAGGAACTCGATGTCCGCAGCCTTCACGAAAGATTCGATTTCAATGGTTTGTGTGGATTTCGGATACGCGGCCTTGATTTGAGTGTCGCTTAAGACGACGTATTCGCCGCTGTCCTGTTGGATGCCCTTGACGATATTGTCGCTGGTGATTTCCTTGCCGGTTCGCTTATTGACGCGCTTGTATCCCACTGGGTCCATGGATCGCTTGTCCAGCCAATCAAAATCGATGCCGGACTCCTGCGAGGCCGGGTGAAGTGCAACGGGCACGTTCACGAGACCGAAACTGATTGCTCCTTTCCAGATTGCGCGTGGCATTTATATTTCCTCGGGTTGGAATTGGATGGGCTACTCGGACGCGCCCGGCAAGAAATTGAGCCTCTTCATCGCGACATTTAGACGACATGCGCTTTGGGCATAACCTTCCCAAGCGCGATTGCCCTCACCCAAGCGCGCATGCGCCGTGCGGACGGTCCAGTGGTCACCACTCTTGAGCGACGCAAGTTCTGTCCAGTCGACCGCCACCGAGACGCCTAACCCTGGCCGCGCGCGGGCGGACCATGCGCATACGGTAGTGGCCCCGCAGCTGTTACGCAGGTAGTCGATAAAGATTTTTCCTACCCGATGCTTCGGGCCACTCTTCGCCACGAAACGCTGCGGAATGGTTTTCGCCAGATGTACGACTACTGCTTGCGAGAATTCCTTCACCGTGTCCCAGCCATGCACCTCGCGCAGTGGCACAACGACGTGCAGTCCCTTGCCGCCGCTGGTCTTAAGGAATGCCGGAAGGCCGAGTTCCTCAAGAAACCCGTGCAGGAGATTTGCCGCGTCCCGCACCTTGGACCAGGTCACGCCCTCGCCCGGGTCGCGGTCGAATACCATGCGATTGGGGTGCCGTTGCGATTTTCCCGCCGCATTCGGCGTGTGGAATTCAAGCACGTTCCACTGCGCGGCGGACATGATGCCGTCTTTACTGGCGATCTCGATTAAGGGCGGGTGGCTGGCGCCGATGGTCGGCTCACGGTGGCGGATGCCGGGTAACTTCCTGGTAGTGGCGTGCTTTTGGAAGAACATCTGCCCCTCTACGCCTGAGGGAGCGCGAAGCAATGAAACTGAACGACCTTTCAGGTGCGTCATCATCAAGTCGCCGACGAGGTAGTAGAAACTGAGCAGTTCCAGCTTGGTAACGCCGGTGCTTGGGTCGATGATCCGCTCGGGATGGGTAATCCGAAAAGCCGGCTTCAATGTGCGCGGCTCGTTCGCATTAGCGGGGCGACGACGCTTGCCGGTCTTCACAGCACTGGCGGGCCTCTCTCGAACAATTCCGCGCGCAGGTTTGTCGGTCCGCAAGCCGTGGAACACCGAATGTCGGATAATTCCCATGCGCGTCCAAGCCCCGAACGAAACCTCGGCAACAAGTTTCGGCGTGACCCAGTGTGGGTGACCTTCAATTGAGGGCGTCGCGGAGAACGGGCTCTTGGTCACCGTGAGTCGGAGCAGACGCGACTTCAGCGCAGCGAGCGCGTTGTCGTTGAAGCCGCTGCCGACCTTGCCTGCATATTTGAGGACACCGTCTGTACCGTGCACGCCGACCAGCAACGCTCCAATCCCGACGCGCGACCCGCGCGGATCGGTGTAGCCGCCAATCACGAATTCCTGGCGTTGACCGCACTTGAGTTTCAACCAAGCAGCAGAACGGCGAGAGACGTAGGTGGAATCTAGGCGCTTAGCGATGACACCTTCCAGACCGAGTTTGCACGCCGACGCGAGCATAGCTTCAGCTGGCGCTTCGAATGCTTCGCTGAAGCGCAGATGCTTCGATGACGAACTCTCAAGCAATGCCTGCAGGAGCGCGCGGCGCTCAACCAACGGAACCCCGCGCAAGTCGCGACCACGAAAGTACGGTATATCGAACAGGTAAAGCACAAGTTCGCTGGTATTCTCCGCGTCGAAGGACTGCTGCAATGCACCGAAATCCGGGAGGCCTTTGTCGTTGAGCTTTACGACTTCGCCATCGTACCAACCGCTCGGAAATTTCTCTTTTGCGATGGCCTGCTGTAGAGACATGAGCTTGGTCGTCCAGTCATTGCCATTACGGGTGAACAGTTTGATGTCAGATCCGTCAACCCGAATCAGCAGGCGGTAGCCGTCAAATTTAATCTCGTAGCTCCACGCCTGGGGATCGGGTGGAGGCGAATCGACGAGGGTGGCGCGTTGTGGACCGAGTAGTGCCGGCAGCGATGCTTTAGGTGCATCGCGAGGCAGTTTGGGCGGAGCGCGGCGAGCGCAAAGTTGCTTTTTTGCTGCTGTCGGCGAGCTCGTCGTCTGGCAGATCTTCGAATTGTGGATGGGCCGTTCAAATGTCTTTACCGCATCCGGCATCTCATCCACAACATTGAATTCCGCTGCGCTCCGAACAAATTCGTCCTTTTCTTTGATGAGCAACCAGGGCGGCTGTTTCTCACCTTTCCCTTTCATTCGCACCAGTACCCACTTGCCACGCAGCTTGTGTCCCTGCAATTCGAATTTCAGTTGCCCCGCTCGGTAGCCCTTCGCTGCGTTGCCGATCGGATGCCAAGTGCCACTGTCCCAAATAATGACCTTGCCCGCACCGTACTGGCCACGGGGAATCGTGCCCGCAAAGCTCGCATAGGCGAGCGGATGGTCTTCCACCTGGATAGCCATGCGCTTGTCTTTGGTGTCGAGGCTCGGCCCTTTGGGCACGGCCCAGCTCTTCATGGAGCCCGCGAGTTCAAGACGCAAGTCGTAATGGAGGTGGCTGGCCCAGTGCTTCTGAATGACGAAGGCGAGTGCCCCGGCAGACGCTTCGCCGCGTTGCGCCGGTTCCGAAGTCACGGAGAAATCTCTCTTTGCCCGGTATTGTCGCAGCGCTTCGGGAGTCATGAATGAGGTTCCTGAATGTTGCGGACTTGCCCTTCGACCTCGGGCCGACCCAACGAAGGCGCTGGCGAGGGATGCAGGCGGCAGGTCCGTGCCGCCGGTGCCGGCGACAAACTAACCAGGCGTGCTAACACGGTTCCAGGCGTCGTGTGAGGCGAAGCGCGCTCGGTCCCAAGGGAGGGTCGATTTACCGCGCGAAGCTATCCAGTCGCGGGAGAGATCTCCGTCGAGGTCGTCAAAGCTGCGGCCCGCATATTTCACATACGACGCCACCCCGAAGCCATAGGCCGACGCGTACTCGTCGAAGGCGATCGCCGGGTCCGCATACGGACGGGTTTGGTAGTTCTCGCGCCAGTATGCGAGTTCCCGCGTCGGGTCAATCGCCTCTGCGACGCCCTTGCCTGCAAGTCCACCCACGATTGCGCCAACAGCAGCGCCGACCACCGTGCCGACCGGCCCGACAACCGTTCCCGCCGCCGCGCCCGCGGCCGCACCGCCTAAGGCCGCTCCTACGCCGGTACCAACTGGATGCGAACCGCGCTCACCGCTGATCGGGTCACGGTTTTGTTCGCCGGAAGTGTCTTTGTCCACATCCTGACTAGTTGTAGTGTTCATGGCTTTCCCGACCTCTAGTAGTTTCGAATAGATGACCCTCCACGCAGCCAAGCAATCGCCGTTACTGACGAAGGCGACAGGCAGAATCGTTGCACCGCCTTGAAGTGGGTGTCCGTGCGATAACGCATGCAAGTGTGCGGTTATCGACGCCTCGCTCTGCAAGTGTGCGAGCCTACGGCGACGGGCATACCGCGCCGCTGCCGGTCCGTATGCGCCGCCACATGTCGATATTCCTGCATGGGGCGCCGTTCGCGAACGTGGTCACGGCAGTCGCCCTTCCCATACAGAATTCGAACTGTTGCACAACGCACCGACGGAGAATCAATCGGCGTTAATCTCATTGACGGGCGCCAGCGATTTCCTGGGCCGGGTTCGATTAACCCGAATATTCTTCAGGCCCTTTACTGAAATTTAAGTGTGCGGATGTGGACTCGCTATGCCTGCGATGCAGTCTGGATCTGAACTCAGATTGCTCCGGTCGACGATGCGCGAAATATCTACGCGGACTTGGAGACGGAACGATGTGCGCGGAGCTTGTCCCATGCATGGGGCTGCGCTAGATAAACAAAGTAGCAACAAAGCGGGAGACGAAGTCCATGATTGCTTCCGGCGTTGCCATTGCAGCATTAAAGACGGAAGTGTCCGAACTGCAGGCGCTCGGCGACAGTCTCGCCAGAATTGCCCCGGACATCGCGACCAAGATTGATGCTTGGTCTGGCGAGTTGCGACAACTTTGGCGGTCAGGTGGCACGCCGTTTGTCCTCGAACAGCAGATGGAGTGCTTTGCGCGCACGCTTCGACAACTTTGGCTCCAATACGCCGCTGCCGTTCCCAGTGCTGTTTATCGTTCTCCGACCCACGAACAGCAAGAAGGGATGGCGCAGGACCCCAAGCTCGAAACGTTCGGCTACGAGCGTGATCTCCAGCCGGGCAAGCTGGAGCAACGGTGCGCGGAATTTTTCCCGGCCCCACCGCTCCCGTGGCAGGCTCACCATCTGCTGTTTTCCAGCGGTCAAGCAGCCATGACGGCCGCATTGCTGGTGCTACAGCAGCAGCTGAGACCGCAAAAACTTTCGGTGGCCCACCTTGGCATGTACTTCGAGACGCGCAGCCTGCTACAGGCGCTACCGGCTGCGTTTTATCTGTTGGATCCCGCGCAGGCGATGGGCGCCGACTGCCTCATTGTCGAACCTGTCGCGTGCGATGGGCGTTTCTCACGCATCAATCTGCAGCACTTAGCCGAGCGTATGGCTGCGCATCCCGGCAACCGGCGGGCAATCATTGTTGATAGCACGTTGGTTGGGCGCGTCGATAATGTAAATCTCCTTTTGGAGCGCACTCGCGACGACGCGCCACCGATCATCATGCGCGTATGTTCAGGACTGAAGCTGTTCCAGGCGGGTCTTGAGATTGCCAATGTCGGAATACTTACGTGGTTCGAGCGAGAGAGCTCGTCCGCGACGGCTATCGAGTCGCTGCGCGCACTGCGGACTCTGACCGGAGGCGGGTTGCGTTCGGCGGATGCTCTGGCGCTGGAAGCTCCATGGATCTTCGACCGCGACAGTACTCGGGTGTACGAACGTGCGATATTCGGCCACAACGCTGCGCTGGCAGACGCGGTCGCGCGTAGCAACGGCCTGTTTGAGGCTGTATCGAACTCAGCATTGCGAGGAGTGGACGCCCCCTACTGTGTGTTCCGCCTGAGCCGCCCGTCCGGTGAGGCCTATGACGCGCTGGAGGAAATAATCAGCGCTGACGCCAAGCGCCGCAAATTGAATTTCGACCAAGGTGGCAGCTTTGGATTTCGGGGTCATCGGTACGAAGTGGTGCGGCCGGATACCGGCGAAGAACCGTTTCTGCGCATCGCGATGGGGCGGCGCGGCGGATGGTCGTGCAATGGGATCATTGCGATGATGGCAAAACTGTCGAGCGCGCACCG
>JANOXY010000037.1:0-28358 GCA_031418675.1 Pseudomonadota bacterium | reverse complement strand
GCTGACTGTCGACTATCAAGAGCGCACCTACGCGGCTGGTAAAATTCCAGGAGGATTTTTTAAGCGCGAAGGGCGCCCGACGGAGAAAGAAACCCTGACATCTCGCCTGATTGATCGTCCCATCCGGCCGTTGTTTCCCAGCGGGTACAATAGTGAAGTTCAGATTATCGCCACCGTTATGTCGCTCGACCCCACGGTCGATCCGGACATCCCGGCTATGATCGGTGCTTCGGCAGCGCTCGCGGTCTCGGGTTTGCCGTTCATGGGGCCGATCGCTGCAGCACGCGTCGGCTACCGGGACGGTCAGTACTTGCTCAATCCAAGCTTCAAGCAGCTCGATGATTCGCAGCTCGACCTGGTTGTCGCCGGGACAGCCACGTCGGTGCTCATGGTGGAGTCAGAAGCCAAGAGCCTCTCGGAAGAAGTCATGCTGGGCGCAGTCAACTTCGGTCATCGCCAGATGCAGGTAGCGATAGACGCAATCAGGGATCTCGCGGCCAAAGTCAATCCGACCCCGCGTGCTTGGACGGCAACAAGCCACAACGAAGAGCTTGTTAAGGCTGTGGCCGATGGTTACCGAGGCGCTCTGGCCTCCGCCTACAGCATTGTCGACAAGATGGAGCGCCGTGATCGACTGTCAGCCTTGAAGGGCGAAGTTATCACTGCGCTGCTGGGCGATGGGTCCAACTGGAATGATCGGCAAATCGCGGCGGTGATCAGCGATCTCGAATATGAGGTGGTGCGCAACAGCATCATCGGAGGTAATCCGCGCATTGACGGTCGTACTAAAGACGCTGTGCGCGCGATTACCATTGAGGCGGGTATTCTGCCTCGTACCCATGGTTCGGCACTGTTCACGCGCGGTGAGACCCAGGCGCTGGTGGTTGTGGCGCTCGGCACCGAACGGGATTCCCAGATTATCGACGCCATTGAAGGCGAGCGTCGCGAACCCTTCATGCTGCACTACAATTTTCCGCCCTTCAGCGTCGGGGAGACCGGACGCGTAGGGTCGCCAAAGCGCCGTGAAATTGGCCATGGTCGTCTGGCCAAACGTGCCATTGTTGGCGTTATGCCCGACATGAGCAGCTTTCCCTATGTGATCCGGGTTGTTTCGGAAATCACTGAATCCAACGGATCCAGCTCGATGGCGTCGGTGTGTGGCACCAGTCTGTCACTCATGGACGCTGGTGTGCCGCTCAAGGCACCGGTCGCTGGCATCGCAATGGGCTTGATCAAAGAAGGTGACCGCTTCGTCGTACTTTCGGACATCCTTGGCGACGATGATCACCTCGGCGACATGGATTTTAAAGTCGCGGGCACGGCTCAGGGTATTACCGCGCTGCAGATGGACATCAAGATTGATGGCATTACCAGTGAGATCATGGAAGTTGCGCTGGATCAGGCCAAGGCCGGTCGCCTTCACATCCTCGGCGAAATGAACAAAGTACTCTCGACTGCCCGTTCCGAAATGTCGGACTACGCGCCACGTATCATTACGATCAAGATCCCACCGGATAAGATTCGTGATGTTATCGGCAAAGGTGGTTCGACCATACGCCAGATTACGGAACAGACTGGCGCTACGATTGATATCGACGATGATGGCACTGTGAGAATTGCCTCTGTCGATAACGCTGCTGGCCAAGCGGCGAAAGCACGGGTATTGGCCATTACAGCCGACGTTGAGGTCGGCGAGATTTACGAAGGTCGTGTGCAGAAGCTCATGGATTTTGGCGCGTTCGTGAACATCCTACCCGGGAAAGATGGTCTGGTGCACATTTCCCAGATTTCTAATGAGCGCGTCGAGAATGTCAGCGACAAGCTGTCAGAGGGTGATGTGGTTAAGGTCAAAGTGCTTGAAGTGGACAAACAAGGCCGTATTCGCCTGAGCATGAAAGCTGTCCTTGAGGGTTAGCGCTTGATAGCCGATCGCGACGCATCCGGCGTCATTTTGGGCGCTCTAAACTTCTCATTGATTTGACTCAACGGCTTGAGCAGGCTGTGCCATCTCGAGACTGCTTTTAGCCCGAGATGGTGCACAGGCCCTTAGAGTTTCTTCCGGGCTACAGGGACGCCACCGCAAGATGGGAGAACGGACGGGCTCCTGAGTGAGCGCCACGGGGCCGCCACCAAAGACTGTCGAGGCTGATTCAACGACGGTTTTGAGAAGTCGGGGCGCGGAGAGAGGTGCCCTTCTTCGCGGCGGAATTTTCTCTTAGAATGCGCGCCCAGCCTGATGGCGGCGATTGGTCGTGACAATTTTACGGTGAGCCCAAGGCTCCGAACCAAAGTCAGAGGAATATTGCAAAGATGGTTACGATTCGCTTGTCCCGCGGTGGCGCCAAAAAACGGCCCTTCTATCACATCATCGTCGCCGATAGTCGCAACAAGCGCGACGGCCGCCACATCGAGCGAGTTGGCTTCTTTAACCCGGTCGCGACGCCCAACGAAGAGGGATTCCGCATCAACCGTGAGCGTTACGACTATTGGTTGTCCGTCGGCGCACAGCCCTCTGATCGCGTCACGCTGCTGCTGAAAAATCATCCCGTCTCGGCCTGATTCACACCAGGCGACTAGCGCATTGACTGAATCCGAATTGACGGGGAACTGCGTCACGATTCGCGGCGACTTGTCAGGTTTAGCGCGGCAGCGTTGACCGAATTTATCCAGGTTGGCCGCGTTAACGGCCTGTTCGGTACGCGAGGATGGGTCAAGGTCTTCTCCCATACGCGCCCGCGGGAGAATCTGCTGACCTACAATCCGTGGTTCTTGCGTACCGACGGCGAGTGGCAAGCGTTTCAGGTGCTCGAAGCGCGGCAGCACCATGGTGGGGTGATCGCGCGCCTGGCCGGTGTCGATGATCGAGATCAGGCCGGGGTTTTGGTGCGCCGGGATGTTGCCATCAAGCGCGAACAACTAGGGCCGGCATCGACCGGTGATTACTACTGGGCCGACCTGGTTGGCCTTCGGGTTGTCAATCGCGCCGGTGAAGAACTTGGACGAGTAAGCAGTCTTATGGAGACTGGTGCGCACGACGTCCTTCGTATCGAGGGCAAGCGCGAGTATCTCATCCCATTTGTGCGCGACGTCTACGTGCTTGCAGTGGACCTGATCGGGGGTGAGATGCAGGTGGATTGGCATCTCGACGATTGAGCGGTGAATCGCTACACCGTCATCACCTTGTTTCCCGAGCTGCTGAGCGCATATGGCGAGACCGGCATCGTTGGCCGCTGCCGCAGTCGCGGTATGGTCGCAATCGAGGGGGTAAATCCACGGGCGTTTACCACCGATCGACGTGCAACCGTTGACGACACACCCTATGGTGGTGGCCCGGGTATGGTGATGATGGCAGCACCACTACGGGCTGCCATAGAGCATGCGCGTACGCTGAGCCCGACGTCGCTGGTGATCTATCTTTCACCTCAGGGGCGACGGTTCCGACAGCGTGATGTGCCGCGCTTGGCAGCCTGCCCGCATTTGATCCTTGTGGCGGGCCGCTATGAAGGAATAGACGAGCGCCTGTTGGAGCGCGACGTTGACGAGGAATGGTCGGTAGGCGACTTCGTCGTGAGCGGCTGCGAGGTTCCTGCCATGCTTATGATCGACGCCATCGTAAGAACGTTGCCCAACGCGCTCGGTGACGAGCGTTCCGCCCAGCAGGACTCCTTCAGCGATGGCCTGCTGGATCACCCCCATTACACCCGACCCGAGATACTGGACGACCAGTCGGTGCCGGCAGTCCTGCTGAGCGGTCATCATGCCGAGATCGCTGCTTGGCGCCGCCAGCAGCGCCTGGGCCGGACATGGCAACGGCGCCCAGATCTTTTGCCGACCTTGGGACTCGATAGCAAGGACGGAGACGCGCTTGAGGCTTATCGACGCGCCAGGACGGAATCTTCAGACGATTGACGATTTCTGGGTGAAAAAGGCGGCTGACTTGCTGTAGAATCGCGCGCTCTCAATACCCCTAGTGAGTTATGTCATGGCGAATATCATCGAGCAGCTCGAATCTGAACAAATGCTACGCCGGGTGCCAGCCTTCGCCCCTGGCGATACCGTGGTGGTGCAGGTCAAGGTTAAAGAAGGCACTCGCGAGCGGTTGCAGGCGTTCGAAGGCATCGTGATCGCCAAGCGCAACCGCGGTCTGAATTCGTCTTTCACGGTGCGTAAGATTTCCCACGGCGAAGGCGTAGAACGGGTATTCCAAACCTACAGCCCGATCATTTCTGAGATTGAGGTGAAGCGCCGCGGTGACGTGCGCCGCGCCAAGCTCTATTACATGCGTGACCTGCGTGGCAAGGCGGCTCGCATCAAAGAAAAGATCACCGCACGCGCCACCTAGAAGCATAAGCCGGCGGTGCGCGGCCTATTCGGTCGTCGCGCCGCCCGTATCGCCAAACCGACGCGCCAGATAGGCGATGATATCGGCCGACTCGTACATCCACTTCCCATCCTTCCCCAGACCGATTCGCAGACACGGAACCGTTGTCCGTCCGCCCCCAAGCTGCAAAGCCTGCCGATGATTGGCGTCGCGAAGAATGTCGCGCAGCTCGATTTTCAGATTCAGACCTGCGATAGCTTTGCGCACGCGTGCGCAGAACATGCAGGATTCGTAGTGATACAGGGCGAGATCGGCAGTTTGGGTATCGACCCGCTGCTGCGCTTCGGCACTGCGCGTGATGGTCGGCATCTCCGCAGGTTTGGACTCGAACCAGGACTCAAACATGGCGACGATCACCTCCGTTCGCAAAGGGAATTTTAATGCCGGTGTGTCGCCCACACACGACTGGCGACAAGCTGGTTCGTCGCGCCAGGGCTCTGCTAATGTGCCGAGCGTGACGGTATATAGAGTAAACGATTGAGCACGCGCTTACAGTCTGCCGAACCCCTGGGGAAGTTTCTTGATCACCTCTGGCTCGAATTTGGCTTGAGTCCTCATTCGCTGGCAGCCTATCGCAGCGATCTGACCACCCTCACGCATTTTCTCGCGAGGCGCAGTGTAAGTTTGGGCGAGGCTTCCGAGGCCGATCTTTTCGATTTCCTGGGCCAGGCCGACCAACTCACGGCGCGCACCAAGGCGCGACGGCTTTCGAGCATGCGTCGCTATTACCAGTTTCTGCTTCGTGAAGGTGTTCTGAATGCCGATCCGACGGTGCGCTTGAGTGCCCCACGCCTCGGACGATCTTTGCCCAAAACCCTGAGTGAAGCCGACATCGAGGCGCTCCTCGCAGCACCAGTGGTCACGACTGCGCTTGGTTTGCGAGACCGTGCCATGCTCGAGGTGCTTTATGCGACAGGTTTGCGGGTAAGTGAGTTGGTGAGCCTGGAGTTAGGCCAGGTGAATTCCCGACAGGGCGTGGTGCGAATCACTGGCAAGGGTGCCAAGGAGCGTCTGGTGCCCCTCGGCGAAGAAGCACTCGACTGGCTGCAGCGATACATGAACGATTCGCGTGGCGAACTATCTCGCGGTCGCGCGAGCAACGCCATGTTTCCGACTCAACGTGGGGCGGCCATGACGCGCCAGGCCTTTTGGTATCTGATAAAACGCTACGCCGCGAAGGCCGGTGTGCGGGCTGCACTGTCGCCACATACCCTGCGCCACGCCTTCGCCACCCAGCTACTGAATCACGGTGCCGATCTGCGCGTGGTGCAGATGCTGCTCGGTCATAGCGACATCTCGACCACTCAAATCTACACGTATGTTGCTGCTGAGCGCCTCAAGGCTTTGCACGCCAAACACCACCCGCGCGGCTAATTACGGTCGGCTGGCGGTACCACGCTAAGCACTTCTTCGAGCGTACTTACACCATCGGCAATTTTGACCGCGCCGGTCAGCCGCAGTGGGCGCATGCCGGCCTTGAGTGCGGCATGACGCAAGTGAGCGACCTGCATGTCCGGCTTGATCAGTTGGTGCAGGATTTCGCTTAGACGCATTATCTCGTAGATGCCGGCGCGGCCTCGGTAGCCCGTTTGGCGACATTCATCACAGCCCACAGGCGCCATCACCGTGGCGGGCACGGCGACGCGGTGCGGCGTTACCAGCGCTTGCCATGCATCGGGCAGCACGCTACCGGGGCGTTTGCATAGTGGGCATAACGTACGGACCAAACGCTGTGCGACCACACCCAGTAAGGTCGCGCTGATCAGAAAAGGCTGCACGCCGATATCCATAAGGCGGGTCACGGCTGAAGGGGCGTCGTTGGTGTGCAAGGTCGACAGTACCAGATGTCCGGTCAGTGCGGCCTGAATCGCAACATCGGCGGTTTCTCGATCGCGGACCTCGCCAACCATGATGATATCCGGGTCTTGACGCAGGAGGGTGCGCACCCCGGAGGCAAAATCGATGTCCAGTGCAGGCTGCACCTGCATCTGATTGAACTGGGGCTCGACCATCTCGATCGGATCTTCGATGGTGCAGACGTTGATTTCGGGTCGCGCGAGTCGTTTGAGGGCCGAATACAGCGTGGTCGTCTTGCCGGAACCGGTTGGGCCGGTGACCAGCATTACGCCGTGAGGTTGGCCCACGATGTCGTTCCACAGCGCGAGATCATGGGGTGTAAATCCCAGCTGTTCGAAAGGCTGGGCGATTTTTTCCGGGTCAAAGATTCGCATCACCAGCTTTTCGCCAAAGGTGGTCGGCATGGTCGAAAGACGCAGTTCGACTTCCTGGCCATTGGGCACTTTGGTGCGTACGCGACCGTCCTGTGGACGACGTTTATCGGCGACGTCCATGCGCCCCAGCGATTTTACGCGACTGATGATCGCGCCGATAACTGCGGTCGGCAATTGATGGATCAGATGCAGAACACCATCAATGCGGAACCGGATATTGCTTTGGTCGCGGCGCGGTTCAATATGAATGTCGCTGGCACGCTGCTCAAAAGCGTACTGGAGCAACCAGTCGACCAGGTGTACGACGTGTCGATCGTTGGCGTCTGGCTCGCCAACCGCACCGAGCTCGGTCAGTTGTTCAAAATTATTGACCAGGCTGCGCGCCGCGAGACTGCTCTTGTTGCTGGCGCCCGAAATGGAGCGACTAACGCCGTAGAACTCGCGCAGATAGCGCTCAATGTCACGCGGGTTAGCCAGTACCCGGATTACCTTGCGCTTGAGAACACGGGCAATTTCCGGCTCCCACTCGTTGGCAAACGGTTCGCCGGTAGCGATGGTTACTTCCTGTTCATTGACGACTACGGGTAGAAATTGGAAGCGGGTAGCGTAGGCCTGCGAAACCAGCGCCGTCACGGCTTCGACGTTAATCTTGAGCGGGTCGATACGGAAATAACCGAGCCCGGTTGCTACAGCTACTATTCGAGTGATGTTTTCCAGGCTTAGGGGTTCACGATTAGCACCCGCGCTGCGCAGGCCGAGATCTGCTAATCGCACGAACGGGTGGCGGTCATCGTCAGGATTGACCGATTTCTGTACTTGAAGTGCCTGAGATGCACTCAACGCCTGCTGCTCCTGGAGGAGGCGAATTGTCAGGTCCAACGTTATTGCAGTACGTTCGTTGGTAGATTCGGGACGTGTCGCCATGGGGCCTCGTGAGTGATGAGCGAAAGAGCGGTCGACTAGTCCGGCGAAGCAGAACCGATCCCTGTAGCAATGCGCTCCGTTGCGTGTTCCAGGCGTTCGATTAGTGCAGTGAGAAAACGGCGTTGGAACTTGAGCTGGCAGTTGATGGAGGTCCGATCGATCACGACGTCACGCAATTTCATGACTGTGACATCCGTGACCGCCACGATGCTCGCCGTACGCGGGCGGCGTGACACGAGGCCCATTTCCCCAAAACAATCACCGGGATAGAGCCGCACGATTTCGTGCCCGCTCTTGCGCACCACCACCTCGCCGCTAACCAACACGTAAAACGCGGTTTCAGCCTGGCCTTCCTGCGTGATTTCATTGTCTTGAGTCACACGCACCCATTCGGCGGCATTAATCAGTTCCCATAAATCACTGTCGTGAAAATCACGGAAGAAGTGCAGATTTTCAATTTGGTGATATTTCTCCTGCTGCGTCAGGCGAAAGGTCGGCTGCTTGAGAAAATCGAATACCAGTGCGATATCGCCAGCCATGTCCAGGCCCGATTTGTAGCGATTGCGTGAGCGCTTGGCCAGGGCCTTGTCGATGATGCGCTGAAAAATCTGCGGAATATCCCCACGCAATTCACGCAATGGGAGCGGCGTTGTATTTTGAATGCGGTATTCGATGGCATCGATGTTCTCGCCGTGGAATGGATGCTTCCCGGTCAGCATCTCGTATGCCACCACACCGAGCGAGAATAAATCACTTTGGGAGACCGGTGCCTCACGTCGGACTTGCTCTGGTGCCATGTATAGCGGTGATCCGGCATGCTGGGGCGAACCTTGGCTGTAAATGCCGGACGAGACCGCCACCCCGAAATCCGTAATCTTGGCCTCGCGATCCTCGGTAACCAGGATATTGCGTGGCTTTATGTCGCGATGTACCACGCCCTTCTTGTGAGCATAGTCGAGTGCCATTGCACATTGGTACAGAATCGCAGTGACGGTGCCCAAGGGCAGCAATTCATTGATGCCCGTATAGCTGTCTAGAGTGTCGCCACCGTGGACATACTCCATCACGATATAGTACTGGGAGCGGTCAACCCCAGCATCGTAGATGGCAGTGATGTTGGGGTGTTTCAGCAGCCCTGCTGTCTGTGCCTCGTTGAAGAACAGTTGTTTGTAGAATTCACTTGCTTCGGCTTCACCCGACTCATCCGGTCGCGCCACCTTGATGGCTACCGGGCGATCGATGAAGGGGTCATGCCCCATGTACACCGTGGCCATGCTGCCAGCGCCAATTTTTTTCAGGATTTGGTACTTGCCGAGCGAGGTACCCTCCAGGTTTTCGATTTCGGTCACGCTCATTTCGGGTGCTGCTATAGGGCTGGCCGGCGGACGGCGCAGCCAACCCCACCCGGGTGCGGCGCCAATCCCTGTCTCGATTATAGTATGGCTTAGGACCCATGCGGGAACTCCCGATGGCGGCCCAAGCTCGAAGTAACAATCGCGATTGGTTTCCGCCCCCGTGCCTCCCTACAATCCTCTGCAATTAGTCACTAAGGTAAAAACATGAACCGCACCATAGCAACGGCCTTGCTTGGACTCTGGGTGATGACCGCCACGAGCGCTCAGGCCGATGAAGTCAGTGAGCGCCTGACCGCCCGCATGGCCAAAATGTTCCCCAAAGAGAAAATCAACGATGTCACCGCGTCGCCAGTGCCCGGGTTGTACGAAGTTCTCGTCGGTGCGTCTCTGTTTTATGTCAGCAGCGATGGTCGCTATGTGGTGCACGGCGACCTCATCGATCTTGAAGCCCATGTCAATATTTCGGACCAGCGCCGCGCGCAAGCGCGCAAGCAAGTTTTTGAGGATATGGATGAAAAGGGGTTCATTGAGTTCCCGGCAAAAGCGGCTGAAACCGCGAGAACCCTCTACGTTTTTACCGATATTGATTGTGGCTATTGCCGCAAGATGCACGCGGAGGTAGGTCGACTTAACGAGGCCGGGATCCGGGTGCGTTATCTGGCTTTTCCCCGCTCCGGGTTGGAAGGGGAGTCATTCGACAAGGCGGTAGCGGTGTGGTGTGCGCCCAATCGGCAGGAGGCATTGACCAAGGCCAAGCTCGGCATGCTGGTAACTTCTCCGAAGTGCGATAATCCGGTTGCGAAAGAATACGAGCTCGGAAACGCGATGGGTGTGACCGGGACGCCGGCGGTGTATACCGACCGAGGCAAACAAATCGGTGGCTACGTGCCTGCCGATGAAGTGATAAAGATGCTAAAAAACGGCAAAATTTGAGGACGCCACATGGACGTTACTCCAACACCCGGTAAGCACCGCGGCCGCTCGCGCCGCCGTAAAACCATTCTGCGCAACGTTGTGATCGCTACTCTTTTGGTAGCGCTCGTGGGTGTCGGCGCCTTTTTCGCTTATCGCCAGCAGGGCTCTGACCCCAAGGCGTTGTTGGCTCGTGCATCCGCGGCCTACAAAGCGAAGGATTTTGCCGCGGCTACGGTCGATCTCCGCACCGTGCTTGCCATTGATCGCGACAACGCCGAAGCACGCGAGCTGCTTGGCTTGAGCTATATCAAAATTGGCGATGCCAAGGGCGCATTGCGCGAGTTGGAAAAGGCTCGCGCATTGGGCGCGGAGTCCAATGAAATCGCATTGGCCATCGTGCGATCTCAGATCCTGCTGGGCAAGTTGGATGAAGCCCGCAGCCAGTTGGCTGCGCACGCTGACAACGAGACGGCGGACTGGACAGCAGTGCGCGGGATGCTGGAACTCAGCCGCCGCAACTTTGAACCGGCGCGAGAACTGTTCAACAAAGCACTGCAGGACCAGCCAGATCATGACGAGGCGCGGCGTGGTTTATTGCAAGCGGCTCTGGCAACCGGCGACGTCAGTGCTGCCCGGCGCGAAATCGAGTCTCTGCTGAAGGTCTCGCAGAAGGATGCCGCATTGTGGGTCGTAAATGGCGCCCTGCAGCTCCAGGAGAAGCAGTTGAAAGAAGCGCGTGAATCCTTCACCCGTGCGCTCACGCTTGCCCCGCAGAATCGCGCTGCCATCTTGGGACTGGCCCAGGTGCTGCTGGAAGACGGTGACGGTGATGGTGCCAAGGCCAAGCTCGATAGCCTCGGCAGCCAGGTGGCTGACGACCCGCGGGTTAATTTTCTCCGCGCGCAGATCGCCGAGCGGCGCAAGGATCTCGACACCGCGCTGTTCGAACTGAATAAAGTGCTGATGGTCATGCCCAATGATCGAGAAGCACTTGTGATGGCGGCCCGACTTAATTTCTCACTGGGCCAGTTCGGGCGCGCGGAGGACTTTGCTTCCCAGCTTCTGCAACTCGAGCCTGGCAACGAGGCGGCGCGCCGGCTGTTAGGTTCGATACAGCTCGCCGGTGGCAATCTCGAAGGTGTCAGCGGCGGCGCGGAGCAGCCAGCAGTAGATAGCCAGGATCCCGGCACCCTGGCTTTGCTTGGCACCGCCTATCTTAAACATGGCGACTACGCCAGCGCTGAAGCGAAATTGACGAAGGCGGCAGAGCTGGCGCCAGATTCCCTGCCGATCCGCACTCAGCTTGCGTTGGGCAAGTTGTCGACGGGCAAGGTCGAAGCGGCGATAGCAGATTTGAAGGCCGTACTGGCGGAGCAGAAGGACTTTGTGCAGGCACGCGTGATGTTGGCGCTTGCCTATCTGTCACAAAAACGCAGCGATGATGCACTCGGCACCGCCCGCGAGCTGATTGAAATTAAGCCTAACGACCCGCTTGGCTACAATTTGCTGGGCTATGTGACTGAGGTAGGTGGCGAGAAGGCGCAAGCCCGTAGCGCCTATGAGCAAGCGCTGGCGAAAGACCCCGATTTCCATCCAGCGCGTGTCAACCTGGCGCGTCTGGCCGTGCAAGGCGATGACAAGAGCGCGGCACGTCAGTATTTAAAAGACGTGTTGGCGCGCGATGAATTCAACGCCACGGCATTGCAGGGCCTGGCGGCGTTGGCAATGGACGACAAAAATGCTGACGAGGCCGAAAAGCTCTGGCAGCGGGCGCGCGAACACAATCCGGAGGCCATCGCACCGCGCGTGGCCTTGGCCCGCTATTACCGAGCCAAAGGCAACCTCACGCGCGCCGAAGATGCCATCAGAGAAGCTTATAAGCTTGCCTCTTATGCAGCACCCGTGCTGGTGGAATACACGACCGTGATGCTTGGCATTGGCGACAACCAGGCGGCTGTGAAGGCTGCTCAGGCCCTGGCCGAGCGCGCGCCCAATTCGCTGCCGGTGCTTGAGTTATTGGCGCGCGCTTTTAATCAACTGGGCGACCAACCGGGATTGAGCGATACCTTGCGACGCATCATCAAGATCAAGCCCGATCATCAGCCAGCACAGGTCCTGCTCGCGCAACTCGCCCTGCGGCACAAAGATTCCGACGCTGCTGAGAATATTGCGCGCACGATGATCGCCAGGCCGGAAAATGCCGCGGCAGGCTACGAACTGAGTGGTGACATTGCTTTTACCGATGGGCGGCAAAAGGCTGCAGTTGATGCTTATACACGCGCTTTTGAGATTGCGCCGGACACCAACCGCGTATTAAAACTTGAACGGGCTGAGCGTGCGCTAGGCAAGGATAACAAACGTCTTGAGAAGTGGATCGCTGAACGCCCGGACGACGCACGCGCGCGCATTGCCCAGGCGAGCATTCTGCAGGAGGCCGGAGCCAGCGATGAAGCAACTGTCGCGTACGAGCGCATGTTGGTCGCTGGCAAACAGGATCCGGTGGTTCTTAATAATTTGGCGTGGCTGTATTTTGAACGGAAGGACAAGCGCGCCCTCGACATGGCGCGTCAGGCCTATGAACTTGCTCCCCGGCAAGCGGCGATTGTCGATACCTATGCCTGGATTCTGTTTCATCAGGGGCAGCGCGAGCAGGGCTTGGAGATTCTTAAAAAGGCGGCCGAACTTGCGCCTGGTGATGCGGACATTGCGTTCCATGTGACCAGCGCGCTGGCTGACAGCGGTCAGCGCTCGCAGGCGCTCACCCAGCTGCGCGCATTGTTGGAGGAACACAAGCAGTTTAATTTGCGCAAGGACGCCGAGGCGCTGTTGGCTTTGTTGGAAAAGGGCTAATTCTTGCAATCAGCGTTTGTCTATCGAACGTAATAGGGCGGTGGTTACGCTGCCGTCTTTTTCTCGATATTCAACCTTTACCGGCATCCAGTTCAAAGTTTCGGCGCACCACACGACGGTGCGGCGATCAGTATCGGACGCCCCGCGCTCAAGTCGGAGCGTGCTGTAAGTGCCAACGGCGGTTTCGATTTCTTCGCGCCCGCGATTGTCGAACTGATAGTGTTTCAGTTTGTTTTTGTCGGCAATTGTGTAGCTTAGTGCGGACTGTTCGGTGCGAAGATCGATCATCATTTGCATCTGGTAGACGAGTTTGTCCAGTACCGGACCTGCCATGTCAGTGCGCCAGCCATCTGCTTGGTCACTACGCATAACCACGTGCTTATCGTAGTCAAAACGCAATCCATGGTGTTTGTCGCCACGGGAGTTGTGATAGCTGTAGCTGGTTGGTTCGAAATGGCCGTTTACTAGCTTGCCACTGCTCGATTCGGTGATCTTGTCCGAACGGACCAATGCAATCACGCCGCTGGTTTTCATCCGCGACACAAAGCGGTAGGTGCCATCGCCATTTAATTCAAAGCGACGCTCCATTTTGCCGAACGAAATTGATCCCTGTGACAGGGTGTAAACCGCGACAAACGGCGCTGGGTCCTCATTGGCGACTGTGTTGATAGCCACCAGCAGCAAGAGGCTCGTTACAATCAGGCTACGCATGGCCCTATGGTAGGATCCGCCCGTCAAAACACAAGCATCGGGCGCTGCGAGGCGCATGCTGTCCGCGCTAAATGCAGAGGAACAATCGAAGGCGAGCATGGATCCACGGTTGAGTCATTTGAAGGGTGCGCGGGTGATGGTGGTCGGGGACCTGATCCTCGATCGCTACTGGTATGGCGCGACGCGGCGCATATCACCCGAGGCGCCGGTGCCCGTGGTGCTGATCGAGTCGATGGAAGAGCGGGTTGGTGGTGCAGCTAATGTTGCGGCCAATGCGGCTGCCCTTGAGGCCGAGGTACTGCTGGTTGGCATCACAGGGAAAGACGCCGCAGGCGAACGTTTGGCCGAACTGTGCCGCGCGGTGGCCGTAGAGCCGCTGTTTGCCGCGAGTCCTGACCATGAAACCGTGGTTAAGCTGCGGGTTGTCAGCCAACACCAGCAAATGGTGCGACTCGATTTTGAGCGCCCGACGCACGCCGAACTCGGTGATCAGGTGGCGACGCTGGTCGCGCTGCACATCGCGCGCTGCGACGTGGTGGTCATCTCCGACTACGCCAAGGGAGCAACCACCCGCGTAAAGGACGTCATCACCACCGCACGCGCCGCCGGTAAGCGCGTAATCGTCGATCCCAAGGGCACGGACTTTTCCCGCTACCGGGGTGCCAACCTCGTGACACCCAATCTCCAGGAATTCGAAGCGGTGGTGGGGCTTTGCGACAATGACGCGGAGCTCGTGCGCAGGGCTGCGGCGCTCTGCGAACGCTTCGACTTCGAAGCCATCTTGGTGACCCGAGGTGAGGCTGGCATGTCACTCGTGCGCCCGGGTCAGGCTGCGCTACATCTCGACGCGCGTTCACGCGACGTGTTCGACGTTACCGGCGCTGGCGATACCGTTTGTGCGGTCACGGCCGTAGCCATGGCGGCTGGCGAGAATCTCGCGAGCGCGGTGGCCCTGGCGAATGTTGCCGCCGGGGTCGTGGTGGCCAAGTTTGGCGCTGTTAGTGTCAGCATCGCAGAGCTCGACCAGGCCCTCGGTGTCCGGGACAGCACGCGCCGAGGCATTGTCTCCATCGACGAGCTGCTCGAAGAGCGGGCCAAGGCGCGGCGGCGGGGCGAGATTGTGGTCATGACCAACGGCTGCTTCGATTTGCTCCACGAAGGCCATGTCCGCTACCTGCGCGAAGCAAAGGCGCTCGGCACCCGCTTGGTGGTCGCAGTAAACGACGATGACTCCGTAAAAGCGCTGAAGGGGCCAGCGCGCCCGCTTAATTCACTCACATCGCGGATGACGGTCCTGGCCGCGCTTGACGTGGTGGACTGGGTCGTGCCGTTTGGCGGCGCTACCCCACGGGATTTGATCGCGGCGGTGTTGCCGGACGTGCTGGTCAAAGGTGGAGACTACGAGCTTGATGCCATTGCCGGTGGGGCGGAGGTGCTCGCGGCTGGTGGACGCGTGACGACGGTCGCTTTCCATGGTGGCTTTTCCACGACTTCATTGCTCGAACGTGCCGCTGTGACGGGTAAAGTAGCGCCATGATCGTGGTGACCGGCGGCGCCGGCTTTATCGGCAGCAACCTCGTCCATGCGCTCAACGCCCGTGGCTACGACGACATCATCGTGGTCGACGATTTGAGTGACGGGCATAAGTGCGCAAATCTCGCCGATGCGCGCATCGGCGATTATTTCGATCGCGATGAATGGCTGCGGCTGGTGAACAACAAAGGCGCCGACGGTTTTGGCATTGAATGCGTCTATCACCTGGGGGCGTGCTCGGACACCACCAGTTGGGACGGCCGCGCCATGATGGAGAACAATTTCAGCTACTCGCGGGCCCTCTTTGAGTATTGTACCGGCGCGGGCATTGCGCTGGTGTATGCATCAAGTGCGGCCGTTTATGGCAACGGCACACAATTTAGCGAAGTCGCAGCCCACGAGCATCCGCTGAACGTCTACGGTTACTCCAAGCTGGTCTTTGATCAATATGTGCGAAAAAGATTGCCTGAGGTAAAGAGCCTGGTGGCGGGCTTGCGCTATTTCAATGTCTACGGCCCACGTGAACAACATAAGGGCCGTATGGCGAGTGTTGCCTTGCACTTGCATCGGCAACTGGAACAAGACGGTCGGCTGCGCTTGTTCGGCGCGTCCCACGGCTATGGACCAGGCGAGCAGCGGCGAGATTTTGTGCATGTTGACGACGTCGTTGACCTCACGTTGTGGTTGGCCCACCAGCCGGCAAATTGTTCGGGTGTTTACAACTGCGGGACGGGGCACGCCGAAACGTTTAATGCCGTAGCCGAGGCAGTCCTGGCATTTCACGGTCGTGGCACCCTCGAATATATCGATGTCCCCGCTGATCTGGTCGGCGTATACCAGGCCTTTACAGAAGCGGATTTGACCCGCTTGCGCGCGGCAGGCTACACGACGTCCATGCGCAGCGTGGCGACCGGCGTGCGGGAGTATTTGCACTGGCTAACTTCCTGAGACGGATCTACACCGCGCTGTTCGCGCTGTTAGTTCCGGTCTTGTTGGCGCGCTTGTTTTTGCGCCAGCGGCGCACGGCAGGACAGGTTGGTGCATGGCGCGAGCACCTGGGCCGTTACGCGCAGCCGCCCAACGCTACACAGTCCATCTGGATCCACGCGGTGTCGGTCGGTGAGACGATGGCTGCCGTGCCGCTGGTGCACGCGCTGCACAAACAGTTCCCTGGCATTGGGGTACTGATTACAACGACCACCACGACCGGTGCCGACGCGGTCAGGCGTATGTTCGGCACGAGCGTACAGCACGCTTTTTTCCCCTATGACTTGCCGCACTTCGTGGGCCGTTTTCTAGCGCACTTTCAGCCGCGCCTGCTAGTGGTGATGGAAACCGAGTTATGGCCGAATACTTTCGCCGCCTGCCGCCGTCGAGGGCTGCCCATCGTGCTCGCCAACGCACGTTTGTCCGTGCGCTCGATGTTGGGCTATCGGCGCCTGGCTGCCTTGAGCCGGGTTACCCTTGGGTGCATTGATCACATCGCTGCGCAAACAAGCGACGATGCAGCGCGTTTTGTCGCCCTGGGTGCCGATGCGACGCGTATCGCGGTGACTGGCAGTCTCAAATTTGACCTTGAGTTGCCAGCCAGCGTGCACGAGCAGGCGGCCGCCGTTCGCAGGGCTCTGGGCGTTAACCGGCCATTGCTGATTGCGGCCAGTACCCGTGAGGGCGAAGAGGAACTCGTGCTGGAGGCATTCCTCACTATCGAGCAGCGGCTGCCTCTTGTTTTGCTGTTGCTCGTTCCACGGCATCCAGAACGATTTGGTGCCGTCGCGCAGCTGTGTGCCAACCGTGGGCTACGTTATGTGCGTCGCAGCGAGTCGACCACATGCGCGCCTGAGGATCAGATTTATCTGCTCGACAGCATGGGTGAGTTGCCACCTCATTACGCAGCCGCGGACGTTGCCTTTGTCGGTGGTAGCCTGCTGCCCTTCGGCGGTCATAACGTGCTTGAACCGGCGGCCTTGGGTACACCGGTCCTGGTCGGACCGCACACTTTTAATTTCACTGAGATCGTGCGCTTGCTGCAGGCCGCGGGTGGCTTGCAGGTGGTTGATGACCCCCCAGACTTGGCGCGGGCCGCGCTGAAATGGTTAGGCGACAGTAACGAACGGGAGCGCGTCGGCACGCTAGCCCGTGACACGGTCCATCACCATCGTGGCGCGACCCAGCGCACCGTCGGGGTTATCGGAAATTTCCTGGGCGGGCGCGGATAGTTGTCATCAAGCCCCACCGTGCCAATGCCGCTAAGCGTGAAGCTGCATCGCAATTTGCAATTTCAGCGCTCGTGACTGCTAGACTTTCGTACGGACCATCAGCCTTAGTCCTGTTTTCTACTTAGTGTGAATCGGAGCATCCAACAATGAGCGTCTCAGCAGCCTTGAGAGCGCCCCTCGCCATGACACTGTTCGCGCTGGGCACGATCGTGCACGCCCAGCAAGGCGGCGCTTTTGCCTATCCCAATGCCGGCCAGTCGGAACAACAGCAATCGAAGGACCGCTATGAGTGTCATCAGTGGGCGGTGTCGCAGACTGGCTTCGATCCCACCACTGCGCCGCCGCTGGCCGCCGCACCGCCACCCGCGGGTACCTACGGTGCCCAGCCGCAGCAGCAACAGACCGGTGGCGGATTTCTCGGCATTGGCAATGGCGGCATGTTGCCCGGTAGTGGGGTCGTGGGTGATGCCGCCACCGGTGCTGCGCTTGGTGCAGCGGGTGGTGCAATCGCCGGAGACGCCGGACAGGGTGCGGCGATTGGTGCTGTTGCGTCGACCTTGTTCGGCGCTTTGAACCGAGCCACCGACAGACCAGCCGCAGCACCACCGCAGCAACAGCAGACGGATTACTACCGTCAACAGCAGCAAGCAGCTGCCTCGCAGCAATACAATCAGCGTCTCCAGATGACCGATAATTACAATCGCGCTTTTGGCACCTGCATGGCTGGACGCAACTACACGGTCAATTGAGTTGTTGCGGTCGAAGTTTTTTGCGACTGCCTGCCGGGCCTGGCACAGCCGCGGAGTCGGCGTTCAACGCAACAGGGATTGGATGGTTTTATAGTGCGGGTGGGTGGCGCTGCCCAGCCATTCGAATACAACCGATTCCGCACTCACGACCTTAACGTCAGCATGGCGCAGGCGGTCCAGGGCGTTCTGGTAATTCTCCAGACGCCGCGAGCAAATGGCGTCTTCGACCACAAACACATCCATACCCTGGGTGCTCAGGTCTAGCGCACTTTGCAGGACACAGACGTGGGCTTCCATGCCGACTAGAACTACCTGCTGCCGCTCAGTGGCACGAAGTGCGCGCTCAAAGCCCTGGGCGGCCCAGCAGGAAAATGCGCTCTTATTGAGACTTAGTGTTGCACTTGGCAAGGCCGCAGCGATGGTCGGGTGCGTTGCACCGAACTCTTGGGGTGTTTGCTCGGTATGCAGGACAGGCACCTCGAGCAAGCCCGCGGCGCGAGCAAGCAACGCGACATTGAGGATGACACGATTAAGAACCTTGGCCGGCATCGCATCGCCGCGGCGCTGCTGTAAGTCCAGTATCACGAGCACAGTCTGCTCAGCGTGACACTTGCTCGCCCCGCAAGTCCTGAGGGCAGCGCTCGCGGTGTGGCCTTCGCGACTCAAGGCGCGGGCGCGGCGACGCTGGGTATCGGACCCGAAGCGCTACTCGTCAGCCAGGAATTGATAGCAGCCAGATCCTCGGGCTGCAGGCTGCCGGCGGCCTTTTTCAGCCGCAAGGTTTCCACGATGTAGTCGTAGCGCGCGCGAGAGAAGTCCCGTTTGGCCTGATACAAAGAGCGCTCCGCGGCGACCACGTCGACCGCAGTACGTGTGCCGACCTCGAAGCCTGCGCGGGTAGATTCGAGCGCGGTCTGGGACGAAATCACCGCTTGGCCGAGCGCTTTTACCGAGCTGATCTTGGTGGCGACGCCGAGATAGGCTTCGCGGGTCTCACGATGCGCTGCGCGTTGAGTCTGTTCGAGACGTTCAAGGGTGGCGTTGTTCTGGTGTTCCGCTGCACGGGTACGCGATAGCACTTGGCCACCTTCATAAATCGGCACCGTGACTTGGATGCCGATATCGTCCTGCTCCAAGGAATTGCTACCAAATCGACCGCCCTGTTGGTTGAAGCTATGGCCACCAACGATGTCGAAGCTCGGGTAATGACCGGCGTACTGACGTCTGATCTCTTCGTGGGCAATGTCAGCCGCCATGCGTGCGGCACTGAGCGCGAGGTTGCCTTCCATGGCGGTCGTTGTCCATTTTTCGATATCAAGTGGCTCAGGAATCACCAAGGGCAGATTTTCACCTAATGGCGCGAGTTCGACATCGTAATTGGCCGTCACCTCGCGCAATGCCTCGTTGGCGTTCTGAACCTCGTTTTCCGCGCTGATCTGACTAGCCTGCGCACGATCGTGCCCGGCCTGTGCCTCCTGCACGTCGGTGATGGCAATGAGACCGACCTGAAAGCGCTGCTGGGCCTGATCGAGTTGGCTCTTCAGCGACTCGGTCTCGGCCTTGGCAAATACCAGACTGTCGTGGGTTGCGAGCTGATTGAAGTAACGTTCTGCGACCCGCAGCATTAAATCCTGTCGTGCGGCGAGCACCTCGAACTGTGCCTGTTGCAGCCGTTTGTCTGCTTGACGCAGTGCTACGTAACGATCGTGATGGTAAACCGGCTGAGATAGATTGATTCGATACTCCTTGCCGGTATAGGTCGGGTTATTGCTACCGCCAAAAATCGGGCCACCCGACAGCGACTGCCGGACGCGCGTCACGCCGGCGGTGAAGTTGATGTTTGGTAACCACAATTGCGCCTTCGCCTGGGGAATTTCCTCGGCGGTGGCCAAAGCTTTGTCCTGTGCTTCACGGTAGGTCGGGTCCGAGTGTTCAGCGGCCGCGAGTGCCCCGAGCAAATCCGTGAAAGCTGCGCAGGGCAGGGAAGCCACAGTGAGCAGTGCGTACAAAGCTTTTGAAGCGGAATTGAGCATGGCGTGGGGCTGACCTTGTCCTGCAGGGCGACGCAAGCGCGTCAATAAAGTTCGAGCTCGGGGTCGATCGTGCGAGCCCAGGCATCGATGCCACCGTTCAGATTTGCGACGTCAGTAAAGCCGCGCGATACCAGGTACTCGGCAACCTGGCGGCTGCGCATGCCGTGATGGCAGACCACGATTAGCGGTTGGTCTTGCGGGATCTCGGCTAAGCGCGTCTGAATTTGTCCCATCGGAATGTGCAGGTCTCCGGCAATATGGCAGAGCGCGTGCTCCCAAAGTTCGCGTACATCCAGAAACAGCGCTACGCCCTGCTTGCGCAGCGTGGCGGCATCTTGGGGGCTGAGTTCGCGCACGAGCAATGGCTCAGAATTCAAATGTGGGCTTGGTCTCTGCACCTATCAGTGGCGCGAGCTCGGTTTCGAACAGGCTTTCGGTTGCCCAATTATCCTTGGACAGGCGTGTCACGAGCAGCGCCTCCATGACCGGCGCAACGCCGGTCACGATGAACATGCGGCCATTGAGGCTGAGTTGCTGCTCGATCAGTGGGCGACGCTGGGGGGACGAACCGGTGACGACGATGACGTCATAAGGCTCGGCGGTACTCCAGCCCTCCAGCGCGTCGCCGACGTGGAGAGCGACATTGTTCACGCCCAATTGACGGAGATTGTTTTTGGCCTGCGCGGAGAGATCGTCGAAAAGTTCGATACTCGTCACGTGGGCCGCCAGCGTTGCGAGCAGCGCGGCCAGGTAGCCGCTACCGGTGCCTATTTCGAGCACTCGGTCGGCGCGTTGCACATTCACGGCTTGCAGCAGCCGCGCTTCGAGCTTGGGTTGCATCATGCTCTGGCCGTGGCCGATGTCTATGGTCGTATCGGAGAAGGCCAACTGCCGATAGGTGTCCGGAACGAAGCATTCGCGGGGAACCTTGGCACAGGCGCTCAAAACGTTGGCATCAAGTACTTCCCATGGTCGGATCTGCTGCTCGACCATGTTGAAGCGGGCGGTTTCGATATCCATAGTCATGTCTTAACAAGCTCTCGATGGTGCGGATGCTGGCCGCGACTGGGCGGTGGATCTGCTTGGCATTATAGGCGTGCGCGCAAGCCAGCAGCCAGTATCGCAGTGCCAGTGTCGGCGCCGTGCTTGGGGCTCTTCAATTTTGTTCAAGCGCCGCCGTCGCTGTCTGCATTGCTGCATAGGCACGTTCGATAACTTCGACGCCGGCCGTCGGGTGATGGGCGTTTTCGGTGAGCTGCCGTCGCCAGTGGCGCGCACCGGGCTGGCCCTGGAACAGATTGAGCAGATGGCGGCTGATGTGGTGTAACTGGGTGCCGCGCGCCAGCTCATCGCGGACATAAACGAGGTAACGAGCCAGGCTTTCTTCGCGCGAGGTCGCGCTGACGGTTCCAGCGCTAAACAGCGCCTGGTCGAGCGCTGCCAGGCCATAGGGGTTGTCGTAAGCGGCGCGGCCGAGCATGACGCCATCAACCTGGCGCAGATGGTCCAAGGCATCGTCGACCGAGATGATGCCGCCATTGATCACCAGGACAGCGTCGGGCAGATCGCGCCGCAGACGATAAACCCAGGCATATTCGAGCGGCGGGATCTCACGATTCTGGCGCGGGCTGAGGCCAGCCAGCCACGCCTTGCGAGCGTGGATCTGAAACACGCGGCAGCCGGCCGCATAAAGCGTCTGGACGAAGCCGGCGAAATACTCGTAACTGTACAGATCGTCGATGCCAAGGCGGGTTTTGACGCTGACGATCACGCTTGCAGGCACTGCTGCCTGTAGCGCTTGTACACACTCGGCAACCAAAGCCGGCTTGGCCATTAGACAGGCGCCAAAATCCGCTGCCTGCACACGATCGCTGGGACAGCCGCAATTGAGATTTACTTCCTGGTAGCCGAGTGCCGCGCAGACAGCGGCGGACTCGGCAAGCTCGGCGGGGTTGCTGCCGCCGAGCTGCACGGCGAGCGGGTGCTCTGCCGGATCATAAGCCAGCAGTTGCGCTCGATCGCCACGTAGGATTGCGCGCGCTGTCAGCATCTCTGTGTAGAGCCGCGCATGGGGTGCAATGAGTCGGGCGAGATAGCGAAAATGGCGATCGGTCTTTTGCATCATTGGCGCGACGCACAGGCGCCAGGCGCGGTGATCAGGGGGGCAGTTCACGGTGTGCCGCCATTCATAAGCAACAGGTGGGTAAAGCTTGGTCGCAGGTAAAAACCACGTGGCAGGGTTGCGGCAGGGGCACCGCTGCGATCGCCGGCGGCGGTCAATGCGCGGCTATGGGCGGCTTTTGGGCGAATCTGCAAATAAACACCCAGGCGCGCATCGAGCTCGTCAAAGCGACCGGTCGTCAACAGCTCCATATGCTCCTCCCAGTCGGCACGCAGCACCGTCTCCTGTGCCGGGTCGGGACTCCATAGCAGCGCCTGGCCCAGGCGTCGCTCGAGCAGGGGCTGATCGTCGCGTACCTCGACCGGCATCCATAACACGCGGCTCAATTTGAGCCGCACGGTGGAGCTCAGCCAACGCTGGCCGATCAGATCCCCTAGGGCCACTGTGCACACGTGGGTGGATTCGCGCGGTCGTCCTGCTGCGCTGACCGGGATGGTTTTGAGTTCGATGCCGAGTTCAGCAAAATCCGGCACCGGTCGCGAGCCCGCGCTTGCACCTAGCGCGGCCTCAACGAGTTCTCCGAGCCAGCCTTTGTGCCGCCGCAGGTCGTGCGGTACTGGCCATTGGTGGGCTGCGGCGAGCTCGCCCACGGTCGCGCCAGCCCAGGCCCGTGCGCGGGACAGTAGCTCCGCTTCGTCGCGAGGTGGCAAGACTTTCATCGCCGCGCGTTGGCCTTGAGAAGACATGGGGGCGCACACACGGACTGGGCAAAAACGGTGGCTGCACGCGGTGACAGGGGGAAATAGGTGGGACACTGGCCGTCCGCATGCGTTTGGATGCCGGGGCTGGCAACGCCATGCTGGCCTGCAGAAGCGGGCGCAGCAATCACGCGGCGATACCGAAATCCTCTTCGGTGCGAGCGGTCAGGACTTCGTGTCCGCTGTCGGTCACCAGAATGGTGTGCTCCCATTGAGCGGACAGGCCCCGGTCTTTGGTTACGACCGTCCAATTGTCGCCCAGCAATTTCACGTGACGCTTGCCAGCATTGATCATGGGCTCGATGGTGAAGGTCATGCCCGCTTGTAGCTCAACGCCCGTGCCGGCATTGCCGTAGTGCAGAACCTGCGGCTCCTCATGAAAGATGCGTCCGATGCCGTGGCCGCAGTATTCGCGCACGACGGAAAAATTGCGTGATTCCGCCAGTGTCTGGATGGCTGCGCCAATATCGCCCAGGCGCGCGCCGGGTCGGACCAGGGCGATGCCCGCTATCAAACACTCATAAGCGGTGTCGACCAGGCGCCGCGCCTTCAGGGAGGTTTCGCCGACGACGAACATCTGCGAAGTGTCGCCGTGAAAGCCGTCTTTGATGACGGTTATATCAACATTGACGATGTCGCCATTTTTGAGGGCTCGCTCGCCGGGAATGCCATGGCACACCACGTGGTTGACCGACGTGCAAATCGATTTGGGGAATCCGTGATAGTTGAGCGGGGCGGGAATAGCCTGCTGGACCTCCACGATGTGACGGTGACAACGCTGGTCCAATTCGTCGGTGGTTACGCCCGGTCGCACGTAGGGTACGACCATTTCCAGGACTTCCGCAGCAAGACGACCAGCGACTCGCATCTTTTCGATTTCGTCGGCCGTCTTAATCGTGATGGGCATAAAGGCCAAGTTCCCAAGTCATTGTTGATGCACAGGTTCCATGGTATAAAGCGCGCGCCTTGTAGGCAATCTAACCCATTAAATCCACACACGGATCGTCACAGGTATCGAGGGTGTCCACCACACGAGTGGGGGATCGATACTTGGGGTTCGTGGAGGCAAAACCCACCAGGAGTTTTCGCATGAGTGAAGTAAGCATGCGCCAGATGCTCGAAGCTGGCGTTCATTTCGGTCACCAGACCCGTTTCTGGCATCCCAAGATGGCACCGTACATCTTCGGCGAGCGTAACAAGATTCACATCATCAATCTCGAACAAACGCAGCCGTTGTTTGTCGAAGCGATGAATTTCGTCGGCCGCCTGACCGCCAAGCGCGGCAAAATCCTCTTCGTCGGCACCAAGCGTTCCGCCCAGGAATCCGTCAGCCGCGAAGCACAGCGGTGCGGTATGCCCTACGTCAGCCGTCGCTGGCTGGGTGGCATGCTGACCAACTTCAAGACCGTCAAACAATCTATTCGGCGCCTCAAGGAACTCGAACAGTTGCTGGAGTCCGGCGGTCTGGATCGCATGTCGAAGAAAGAAGGCCTGGGTTTGAAGCGCGAGCTTGAGAAGCTCAATCTCGGCCTCGGTGGTATCAAGGATATGGATGGGCTGCCCGATGCCTTGTTCATCGTCGACGTTGGCCATGAGCGCATCGCCGTCATGGAAGCCATGAAGCTCGGTATTCCGATCGTGGCCGTGGTGGATACCAATAACACCCCGGACGGTGTCGACTACGTGATTCCAGGTAATGACGATGCGATCCGCGCCATCGACCTCTATACCAAGGGCGTGTCAGACGCGGTGCTCGACGCACGTTTGTCCAGTTCGGGCGCCGGTGGCGGGCGCGACGACTTTGTTGAACTCGATGAAGCGGGCGCAGCGCTAAGCGCGACCAGAGCCGCGGTCGAAGCCCCGGCTTCCTGATCCGCGCCGCAGCGGGTCGGTGGTGCGTAACACAACTGAGGATAGATAAGATGGAAATCACGGCCGCGATGGTCAAAGAACTGCGCGAGCGGTCCGGCGCCGGCATGATGGATTGTAAAAAGGCGTTGGTGGAATCCAACGGCGATATCGAGCTCGCGATCGAAAACATGCGCAAGTCAGGGGCGGCAAAAGCCGCCAAGAAAGCTGGTCGTATCGCTGCGGAAGGTGCCATCGTGTCGGCGTCAAACGGCAAGGGCGCGGTGTTGGTCGAGGTCAACAGCGAGACCGACTTCGTGGCCAACGATGACAACTTCGTTCGCTTCGCGGCGCTGGTCGCCAACGGCGCTCTGAGTTCCGGTGTCAGTGACGTCGCAGCCCTGCGCAACGTTGCCGGCCCCGAAGGCGAAACCCTTGAGGAAATGCGTACAAATCTGGTCGCCAAGATCGGAGAGAACATCGAAATCAGGCGCTTTGCTGCGCTTTCGGCAGACGGTGGCGTGGTCGAATCCTACCTGCACGGCAAACGGATTGGTGTATTGGTTGCACTACAGGGCGGTTCTTCAGAACTGGCCCGCGATATCGCAATGCATATCGCCGCCAGCAACCCGGTCTGCTTAAGTGAAGCAGAAATGCCGGCCGAAGTCTTGGCGAAAGAGCGCGAGATTCATCTGGCGCAAGCTGCACAAAGCGGCAAGCCTGCTGACATCGTCGAAAAAATGGTGGTCGGTCGGCTAAAGAAGTTTATCGCTGAGACCACGCTGCTGGGCCAGAACTTCGTCAAAGATCAGGAAAAGACTGTAGCCAAGCTGCTCAGCGAGCACGGCGCCAAGGTCAGTAGTTTTGTGCGTTACGAGGTCGGTGAAGGTATCGATAAGAAGGAGGATAACTTCGTCGAGGAGGTCATGGCGCAGGCCCGCGGCGCAACCCAACGCTGAAAATGGCCCCAGACGCAGGCATGGCTTCGGGCTCGATGATCGACGCGACGAAGCGTCCACATTTTAAGCGCGTCCTGATCAAGTTGAGTGGCGAAGCGCTGATGGGCGCGGGTGACTACGGCATCGACCCCGTAGTACTAGGCCGTATCGGCGATGAAATTCGTGACTTGGGTGAAGCTGGCGTCGAGGTCGCGATCGTGATCGGTGGTGGCAATATCTTTCGCGGCGTCGGTCTTGCTGCATCCGGCATCGATCGTGTCACGGCCGACCAGATGGGCATGCTCGCAACCGTCATCAATGCGCTTGCGATTCAGGATGCGCTCGAGCGCAAGGGCATGTTCGCCCGCGTGATGTCGGCGATCAAGATAAATCAGGTCTGTGAAGACTATATTCGTCGCCGTGCCGTGCGCCATCTGGAGAAGGGCCGGGTGGTGGTGCTCGCTGCAGGAACGGGTAATCCGTTTTTCACCACTGACTCGGCAGCGAGCCTGCGGGCTATCGAGATCAACGCTGAACTCATGATCAAGGCGACCAAGGTCGACGGGGTTTATTCAGCGGACCCGAACAAAGATCCCACCGCGATCCGCTACGATCGGCTGGACTACGACGAAGTCCTCGAGCGCAAGCTCGGGGTCATGGACGCAACCGCAATCGTCCTATGCCGCGAGAACAAGATGCCGCTGCGAGTAGTCGATATGACTGCGCCCGGGGCGTTTGTTGCAGCAGCGCTGGGCGAAGAAGTAGGAACTCTGGTAACGGTGGTCAGATGACATGATCAAGGACATCATTGAAGACGCGCGCAAGCGCATGGGCAAGAGCGTTGACTCGTTCCGCTCGGATCTGGCGCGTTTGCGCACCGGCCGCGCGCAACCGAGTCTGATTGAACACATCATGGTCAATTACTACGGGACTTCGACGCCACTACCACAGTGTGCGAGTGTTTCTGTGGAGGACGCCCGCACGCTAGTCGTGACCGCATGGGATCGCGGCGCGATCGAGGCGGTCGAAAAGGCCATCCGTGACTCTGGTCTGGGGCTCAACCCCAACACCGCGGGCAGCGTGATCCGCGTACCCCTGCCACCTTTGACTGAGGAGCGGCGCCGCGACTTGATCAAGATTTTGAATAAAGAAGCTGAGCAGGCCAAGGTTGCCGTGCGCAACATCCGTCGTGACGCTATTGCTCACGTCAAGGAACTGCTCAAAGCCAAAAACATCACCTCCGACGATGAACGCAAAGGTGAGGAGCAGGCGCAGAAAATCACCGACGAACACGTCAGAAAGATTGACGAAATCGTCGCGGCTAAAGAGCGCGAAATGATGGCGGTCTGAGCGTGGCAAATCCGCCTGCCCCGTCCACCGGCCTGCCACGCCACGTTGCGATAATCATGGATGGCAACGGGCGCTGGGCAAAACGTCGTCAGTTACCCAGAATTGCTGGTCACCGCGCGGGCGTCGAAAACGTCCGGGTCATCGTTAAGTACTGCGCTGAATCGGGCATCGATACGCTAACGCTGTTTGCATTCAGCAGCGAGAACTGGCGCAGGCCCCCGACCGAAATCAAGCTGTTGTTCGATTTGTTTGTGATGGCGCTGGATCAAGAAATTGATCGGCTCCATGAAGCGGGTGTGCGGCTGCGGGTGATTGGTGATCGTTCTCCCTTTCCGCCCAAGCTGCAGCAGTGCATTGAGCGAGCCGAGGCACGAACCGCAGACAATCGACGTCTGAACCTGGTGATCGCGGCTAATTATGGCGGGCAATGGGACATTACTCAGGCGACCCGTCAACTCGCAACACTAGTCAAGAGCGGAGAACTCGAACCAAATGCCATTACTTCGGAACACATCGAGGCGCGTCTGGTGCTGGCCGATTTGCCCAATCCCGATCTCTTCATCCGTTCTGGTGGTGAACAGCGCATCAGCAACTACCTGCTTTGGCAGTTGGCATATACAGAGCTCCATTTTACCGATTGCCTGTGGCCCGATTTCGACACATCGGAGTTCGAGCGCGCGCTAAAAAGCTACGTCACCCGTCAGCGCCGATTTGGCATGACCGGCGAACAGGTCAGCGGCGAGCTCGATGCCGTGACCTCCAACATCGAATGATGTCACCTCGCGCCGAGTCGTTTGGCTCGTGCCCGCCTGTCCGTCTGTGTCAAATCTGATTGCCCGTAGTCTGACGGCAGGCGTCCTGGGTGGGGTCGTCGTGTTCGGCACGCTGCGTTTTCCGTTCGAGTTCATGGCGGTCTTGTTCTCGTTGTTCCTGTTTGGCGCGGCGCTTGAGTGGTCGGGCTTGGCTGGTATCGAGGGTCTCGTCGGCCGCATCACGTACGCGATGGTGTCCGTATGCACAGCGCTAGGCGGCGCCTCGTTGTTGGGCAACGAGCCGGTCGCGATGACCGGATTGCTGGTCCTTGCCTGCCTATGGTGGTCGCTAGCGGCCGCCTGGGTTATCCACTACCAACGGCACGAGCGTCCAAAGATCAGAAACCGCTTGTTGTTGGTATGCTGCGGGTGGCTGGTTTTAGTGCCGGCATTGGTGGCACTACTGGCATTGCTCCGCCGTGATCCGGTGCTCTTGCTGGCGCTGTTTGGGCTGGTGTGGGGCGCGGATATTTTCGCCTACTTCGGTGGCAAGACCTTCGGACGCCGCCGCCTCGCAACGCGTGTGAGTCCTGGCAAGACCTGGGAAGGACTGGCAGCTGCTTTGCTCGGCACACAGTTGTTGACGGTGATGTCGGTGAGCCTCGGTCTCGATGCGCATCTGACCCTGC
>JANOXY010000036.1:0-7256 GCA_031418675.1 Pseudomonadota bacterium | reverse complement strand
CGGGTCGGCATTCTGATGGGCAATCGTGTCGAATGGCTGGTGCTTGATTTTGCAGCCATGAGCCTGGGCGCGATTACGGTCGGTCTCAATACCTGGGCAACTGCCCACGAGCTCGCTTATCAGCTGCAACATGCCGAGGTGAAGCTGCTCGCGATTGAGCCCCAGTTTCGCGCAAGTGATTTTCGCGCATTGTTCGAAGAAGCGCGCCGCCAGGCCGGTGGCCTGCCCGCGTTGTTAAGTCTGGTATGCACGGACGATGGCGCGTCGGGCATGGTGTCCTATCGCGACTTCATGGCCAGCGCCGAAGGTGTTGATGCCAGCGTCATCGCGGCCATGACGGCGCGTGTGCAAGCCGAAGACGTCGCCTGCCTGCTATACACCTCGGGCTCAACGGCCTTACCCAAAGGCGTGCCTCTATTGCATCGTGGGCTTATCGACAACATGTGGGAAATCGGCGAACGCCAGCACCTGGTGGCCGACGACAAACTGTGGCTCGCAGTCTCGCTGTTCTGGTCTCTGGCCTGTGTGAACGCCTTGTACGCAGTCATGACCCACGGCGCGAGCATCGTGCTTCAGCATCAGTTTGATGCGGCCGAAGCGCTGCGACTGATCGAGGCTGAGCGTTGTACGGTGTTTTATGGCACACCCAACATGGCGCTGGCCCTGTGGGAGCATCCACTACGCACAGCGCACGATATCAGTTCCCTGCGCACTGGTGTGACCATCGGTTCGCCGGAACAGGTGCGACGGGTAGCAACACTCGGGGTGGAGAAGATCTGTAATGTTTATGGCTTGACGGAAGCCTACGGCAATTCGGCGGTGACGGACGCGAGCTTGCCGCTGGAGAAGCGGCTGCTGACGGTTGGTCAGGCGCTGGGTGGTGTAGAGATCCGCATCATCGATGCGGCGAGCGGCGCGGTCCAAGCACCCGGCACGCCGGGTGAAATCACCTTAAAAGGCAATCTGCTGCCGGGGTACTGGAACGATCCTGTACGCACAACGGAAGCCTTCACCGCCGATGGTTTTTTCCGCACCGGCGATCTGGGACTACTCGATGAAGAAGGCTATCTGTTTTACCGCGGCCGTCTGAAGGAACTGGTGAAAACCGGCGGCATCAACGTTGCGCCGGCTGAGGTCGAAGAGATCCTGGCCAGCCACCCGGCGGTTGAACTGGTGTTCGTCACCGGCATTCCTGATGCGCGCTTGGACGAAGCGCTGGCGGCAGTTATCGTCACCCGCAGCGGTTGCTCAGTGACCGAGTCGGAACTCGCTGCCCATTGCCGGGCAACGCTGGCCGCTTACAAAACCCCGCGGCACTTTCGCTTTGTCGACGCTAGCGCCTTGCCGCTAACCACCACCGGCAAACTCAAACGCAATGAGTTGCCAGCGCTGTTCGTGAAGTCCGAAACCTAGTGCGTCCCGCCTGAGCACGACAAATGCGCCCCTGTAGGTCCGAATTTATTCGGACACTGATTCCACAGCGCCGCGACAACAAGCACCTAAGGCCGAACCAAAATCCGTCCCATGGCCTGACGCCCAGTCAGCAGCTTGAGGGCTTCAACGCCATCGTCGAGTTTGAATTCGCGGGTGATCATCGGCCGCAATTTGCCTTGGGAATACCACTCAAACAAAGTTTCGACTGAGGTGGTCAATTTGTCGTAGGCGTTCCAACGAAAGTGCCGTAACGACGACCCTAGCGCAGAACGGTTCTTGACCAGCAGACGGTTGGCTGGGATCTGCGGAATACCACCGACGAAGCCCACCAGTACGATGCGGCCGCCCCAGCCCAGGGCGGACAGGGCTTTGTCGAACAGTGCACCACCAACCGGATCAAAGCACACATCGGCACCACGATCGCCGGTCAGGGCCATGACGGCAGCAGTGAGATCCTGTTCGCTGTAGTTGATCAAGTCATCGGCGCCACGACTTTTGGCCGCTGCCAGTTTTTCTGTGGTACTGGCCGCGGCAATCACGCGTGCGCCCATGGCCTTGCCAATTTCGACCGCCGTGAGGCCGACGCCACCGGCGGCACCAAGCACCAGCAAAGTTTCACCGGCACTAAGCCGGCCCATCCAACGCAAGGCCACGTCTGAGGACAGATAAGCCACCGGGAAAGCCGCTGCATCGTCGAAGCTCATACCGCTCGGAATTGTCCAGGTGTCACTTTCAGCAGCCAGCGCCTGTTCCGCCAAGCCACCGTAAGCCAACAACGCCATCACGCGATCCCCCGCTTTGAAGCGCGTGACCTTGGCGCCCACGGCCACTACCGTGCCGGCGGTCTCCAGTCCCGGTGCGAAGGGTAGCGGTGGTTTGGTTTGATAGGTGCCGCTGACCATGATGGTATCGGCGAAATTGACCGCCGTGGCGGCCACTTTGATCAGGACTTGCTGGTCTGCCGGCACCAGTGCCGGCAGCTCTCCCACGACGAGGTCTTCGACCGCGCCCCAGGCATTACAAATGAGGGCGCGCATGAAGTCTCCCTATAGTTTAGGCGCGGCCGGAGCGCAGCACCTGCCCCGGACGTGAGCCGGTATCTTTGCCATGTTCAAACACCGGGGTGCCGTTGACGATGGTGTATTCAACACCACGCGCCGGTACAACTAAACGGCGGCCACCACCGGGCAGGTCGTAACGCATTTCACCGCGCTTGTTCGAACCAACCGTGGCCAGATCAAAAATCGCAAAGTCTGCAGCCAAGCCGGGAGCAATGCGCCCGCGATTTTTGATGCCGAACAATTTCGCCGGCTCGGTGGTAATGCGCTGCACCGCACGCTCGAGGCTCATGGCCTCGCGCTCCCGCACCCAGGTGCCGAGCAGGTAGGTGCAGTAACCAGCATCACACAGGCTATCAACGTGGGCACCACCATCGGACAGGCCGATCATGATGCGTGGCTCGTTGATCAGATCGGGAATCCTGCTTTCGTCGGCATTGAAAAAATCATAGGTGTACTGGAGGCGCAGCTGATCTTCGATCGCGAGATCGATGAAGGTGTCGGCCGGATGCGCGTTGCGCTCCTTGGCAATTTCGGCAACGTTGCGACCAACATATTTGGCCATGGCCGGATCAATCGCTTCGAGGATGACCGCCACTTCCCAGCGCGCCGAGAAGATCAAAGCTTTCTTTAACGATTCTTTGAACGCGGCGCGGAATTCGGGCTGCTGGTACACCGCGATCTGCTCTGCAACCGGTTTATTGAAGACCGGGTTGAAACACGCCATGTTGGCGAACAGGAAAGGTTTGGACAGATCTATCTGACCGACCAGGGGCCGACAGGTGGCTTGCGGCACCGAGCCACGTTTGATCAAGTCATCAACCTGCGCCAGGGTTTCTTGCACCTGGTTGGGATTGTCATCGCGGTTCAGTAGCGCCAGCCAGGTTACGGGGCGGCCGCTCGAGGTCAGCAACAAATCAAGCAGGTCACGTTCCTGCTGGCTGATGCGCGAGACGTCGTTGGTCAGAGCCAATTCAATGGCACCGTGGCCAACGTCGCGTAGCACGTTGCCGTAAGCACGCAGTTCATCGTTGCTGGCCAGACGGCAGGCCAGCGGACGGCCTTCGTAACCGATGTGCTGACCGGCGTTGGTGGTTGTGAAACCAAAGGAACCGGCGTCCATCGCTTCGCGCAACAGGCCGGCGATCTTTTTGGTCTCGTCCGCCGTTGCAGCGCGTTCAGTGGATTCTTCGCCGAGTACGTAATGGCGGAAGGGTGTGAGTGCACTCAAGAATCCGAGATTCAACCCCGAGCCACGACGGGCCGCGGCATCCATGTATTCCGGAAAGGTTTCCCAATCCCAAGTCACGCCTTTTGCCAGCACATCGAAGGGGATGGCTTCAACGTTGACCAGATCCCAGGCCGCGACTTCGCGCGTTTCGGGGCGGCAGGGTGCGAGGCCCACACCACAATTGCCCATCATCACGGTCGTGACGCCATGCCAGCAGGAAGGTGAGGTGACTGAGTCCCAGCAGATCTGTGCATCGTAGTGGGTGTGGGGATCGACGAAGCCCGGTGCAACGATCAGGTCTTTGGCATCGATGGTACGGGCGGCGGTGCCCGAGACCTTGCCAACTTCAACGATGATTCCGTCTTTCACCGCTATGTCGGCGTGGACGCGAGCTGCGCCTGTGCCATCGACGACGGTGCCATTTCGAATTACGAGGTCATAGGACATTGCGCTCACTCCTGCTGTTTCAGACTCTGAGAGTATACGTAAATCGCCGCAGCACAATCAGTGTCTTGCACGCAAGGTGCCGGGTGAGGGGAAACGTGATGCAATTGCACCCCTGATCGGGGAGGCAGCGGTTGCATTGCACGCATCAGGCAATAGTATGTTGCGTCGCGACCAGCGTTCGGCACATCTTGAAGGCAATTGCACCCAACTGACCCGTTCGGGCGCACCGATCGCGCTGTCTAGCGCGCTCAGGAACTGGGTGCCCACACTATCAATTGCGCCCGTCAACCAACGGCCCACGGCAGTTACGCTAACCGCCGATCCCACCCTCAGCCGAGAATCTTGCGCGCCTCGGCGCGCAGTTCGACTTTGCGAATCTTGCCGCTGGAGGTCATCGGATAGGCATCGACAAAAATCACATGCTTGGGAATTTTGAAGCTCGCGATGCGGCCATGCATACGCTCAAGCAACATGTCTGCTGTGATCGCCTGACCCGGTTCTTTGATCACGAAAGCAACGGGTACTTCGGCCAGGCGCTGATCGGGATAGGCCACCACGGCGGCGTCGCGCACTTCGTCCATCACGCGCAAATAGGCTTCCACCTCCGCCGGTGAGACGTTTTCGCCTCCCACCTTCAGCATGTCTTTATAGCGGCCCATGAAGACCAGGTAGCCGTCGGGTCGGCGCTTGGCCATGTCACCGGTATGAAACCAGCCGTCTTTGTCGATGGCTTCGGCGGTGGCTTCGGGTTTGTCCCAGTAACAATCCATCACGGTGTAACCGCGCACCAGCAATTCACCCGGGACGTCGTCGGCCTGATCGGCGCCGGTCTCAACATCAACCACCCGGAACTCATAGTCGTTCATCGGATAGCCGGACGCATGGACACGCTGCTCGCGGTTCGAAGACGGGTTGTCGCAGGACACATAAGCCCAGGTTTCGCTCATACCGAAGCCGCTGACCGTGGGGCCGAACACGTCCTGCACTTTTTCCGCGATGGGGAACGTACTCTCGACACCCGATGGCAGGGTGCCTATGCGCATCTTGATATTGCGCGGCTTGCGCGCCTGGGCGTTGAGTAAATCGAGCCAGTGGGCTTCAAATCCGTGCAACACCGTCGCCTGTTCTTTTTCAGCCAGATCGAGCGCACGTTCGGCATCAAAGGCATCCATCATGATCTGCTTGGCGCCGACCAGCACGCCGGCCATGGTGATTTCGGCGTAGGCGTAGATATGAAACAACGGCAGGTAGTTCATGTGGATGTCGTGCATGGTCATGCCGAGCATCTGCGCGCGTTCGTGGGTGTTGCGAATAGGGCGGTGTGAATGCACCACACCTTTAGGGCTGCCGGTTGTGCCGGAGGTGTAACAGATCACCATGCGTGCGTCGGGATCGCAGGCCGTTCTGCGCGCACTGAGTTCCGTGTCGCTGATACGCGTTCCACCGGCCATGAACTGCTGCCAGTCCAGGGCATGGGCCAGGCTGCGATCGCCCAACACCACCAGCCGCTTCAGATCGGGATAACCGTCGACGCTCAACGAGCCATCGGTCTGGCGCTCGATGCTCGGCATGGTCTCAGCCAGCATGCCCTGGTAATCGATCGGGCCTGAGCGCTCCAGCGTGATCAGCGTCGTGCTCTTCGATTGTTTGACGGCGTAGGCCACATCGTCGGTGCGATAGCGTGTATTGAGCGGTACCAGACAGCCACCGACCCGTGCCACGGCGAACATCAGGAACAACCACTCGGGACGATTGGTCATCCACAGGGCAACGTTCTCACCCGATTGCACGCCGAGCGCAATGAGGGCTTTGGCAACGCGGTCGACCTCGTCGTTGAGCGCTTCGTAGCTCCAGCGTCGCTCACCAAACACCAAAGCTTCACGCTTTGCCCAGCGTGCCGCGGCCTCATCGAGAATGCCGCCCAGCGTGCGTTTGCGATACCAATCCATCATCGATCTCCCCAGGGTGATGGGGTGGGATGTTAACGGTTGAGCGGAGCGCGGCCTACCGTCTAGAGCGTGGCGCTGGTGCTCACGAGCCGAAGAATTTTCTCGCGACCCGGCCCTCGACCGCCGGGGTGGGAATGGGCCAAGGGCCAAACCAGGCTAAGGCCGCTCGAGGTGAACGACGTCATTGCCTGAGCGCCGGCGCTGCTGGCCGCGTGCAGTGTCGGAACCCGACACCCGCCCCTAGCCCCGGCCGACTCAAGCGCGGTTAAACTGGGTGGTCACGCCGTTTTGGCGGTTTACCGTTGTTCAGGGGGAAAGGGCACATGAAATTCGGACTTTTTGGCATCAATATGGGTCCGCTCAGCGACCCGGACGCAAGCGTCGAAGTCGCACAGGCGGCCGAAGCGGCCGGCTTTGAGTCGATCTGGGCGGGCGAACACGTGGTGCTACCTGAGCCACAGCTTGCGCCTTCGCCGCTACCGGCGAGCTACGCGATGGCCGACCCCAACATTGTTTTTGCCTTTCTCGCTGGCCAGACCAAACGGCTGCTGATGGGCACTGGCATCATCATCCTGCCGCAACGCAATCCACTGGTGCTGGCCAAAGAGATGGCCAGCCTCGACGTCGTGACCAAGGGTCGTTTGATTTTTGGTGTCGGCATCGGCTATCTAAAACCGGAATTTGACGCGCTCGGTATTCCTTTTGATGACAAGGGGCCACGCACACTCGAATATCTCGATGCGATGCGCGCTATCTGGACCCAGGACAACCCGGCTTATCACGGCCAGTTTGTCAATTTCGAAGGAGTGAAGGCGTTTCCGCATCCGGTGCAGGCGGGCGGCCCACCGGTGGTGTTTGGTGGCCACGTGCCTGCAGCCTTCCGGCGCACCGTGACGCACGGCAACGGCTGGTATGGATTCGGGCTAGATGTTGATGCGACCAAGGGCTGCCTCGCGGGCCTGCACGCTGCGGCACAAAAAGTAGCCCGTCCTGCCGCGCTGGGTAAAATCGAAATCAGCGTCTCACCCCACGGCAACATTGATCTTGAGAAGGCCAAGCGCTACGCCGACGCCGGCGTCGACCGTCTGATTCTGTTGTTCCCCACCAGCTCACCCAAAGAGATGTTCTCAATGACGG
>JANOXY010000035.1:0-5915 GCA_031418675.1 Pseudomonadota bacterium | reverse complement strand
TTCTCCACCCGGTAGCCCTTAAAGTTCCATAGGGCCCGCTTGCAGCGGCACGCCATGCGCCGCCAGGTGCTCAACGATTTCACTCATCCCGCCACGCCCAGCACACAAGCATGCCCAACACCGCGCGCCATACGCGGCCCTTGCGCTCTTGGTGCCCAACCTCGGCGGCGGTGCGAATGCCATCTCGCCGCTGATCCTAGTCGCTATCATCGGCATCATGGCTGCGGTCGCCATCAACGGTCGATATTTGGTTCCACGCGACGTCCTCAGCGAGGCAACGTCGCCAGTGATCAGTGAAATGTCTGTGTCAACGGCCCTCGGTCCTACGGTACGGCGCAGTCGTTCCTTAGGCCTCTGCGTTTCATCGCAATGCTATGCTCGGATTTTCATCCAAGGACGATAAGGAGCAGCACAATGAAAAGAGCCTTGAATCATCTCGTACTGGCGGCCGCTTTGTTGGCGCCGATAGCGGCTCAAGCGGACACGTTTGCCAGCACCATCAAGGTCGGCAAAGTTCGGGTAATGCCGGTAACGGAGGCGAGAGGCACATTCCGACTCACACAGGCCGGCGATGCCCCCTTTGAAGGTTGCACCGTCGAAGCGTCCTATATCTTCGCCCGCCTTTTGCATAATGTCTCACCCGCTAGTCTGGATCTGTACTGGCAACTGGTGATCGAAGCCAAGCGCAGCAACACCGACCTGAAGGTGCAGTATTTCAATGAACCCGGGGGTCGATGCATCCTACGTGGCGTCGAATTGCAGTAGGGACACGTTTCAGAGCAGCCGGGGTGGGTGCCCTAGCTCTCGTAGGCTCAGCGCAGTGTCGGCGGATAGATTCCATGTCGAAGCGCAATCCGGCAGCTGCGGGTCCGGATTAAATTCAGTTCCGTTCGTCAGTAATGCGAAGCGCGGGCGAGCTTGCGGCCGAGCGCCACAAAGGCCGCGGTGGCACTCAACCTGCGCTGTCTGGGCGCGAGTGTTGGCGCGGATGCAAAATCGAGCCGCGGTACCCACGCTGCATTGGGCAGGAATTATGGCGCGATCATTTGCGACAAGGCGGCTGGTGAGCTCACCGAACTGGCGCACGATTGGGCCGGCACCAACGATCCCGTGTTGGCGCCGAGTCTAGATTGAGCGACCCTGCCGACGCTGGAATGAACCAGACCATATGCCAGGATGAGCAGAGGCGACGCGGCTCGGGAGCTGCGTGAAGTGGCTCACTGGTACGTTGGCGCGCCACTCGAAGATGGCTCATTTTCGCATCGGCGCCAACATAGCAGCTTTCCCGGCTACGAATTGTTCGATCGGCACTAGCAACAAACCGCATCAGGCGGCTAATAAACGCACGGTTTTGATCACGCCATGCCGACACTTTTGCTGGCGCGACGACGTTAGAAAATTCATTACCCGCAAGGGCGCGGGCCAAGTACAGGAACACAGGCTATGAAATGGCAAATCGGCGACACCACCATCACCAAACTTGAAGAAGTGTTTTACCCGGAGTTCCCCGGCCTGCTGCCCGGTGTGACGCCGGAGATGACCAAGCAGGTGCCATGGCTCGCACCGCACTTCGTTTCAGCGCAGGGCGAACTCTCGCTCAGCATCCATACCCTGATCGTGGAAACGCCAAGTGCCAAGCTCGTGGTTGATACCTGCATTGGCAATGACAGGAACCGCGATCCCTACGCGGTGATAAGCATGCTCTCCACCAATTACCTCGAACGCATGCAGGCGCTCGGTTATCGTCCCGAGGATATTGACTACGTGCTGTGCACACATCTGCATTTTGACCACGTTGGCTGGAACACACGTTTTGAAAACGGCAAGTGGATACCGACCTTTCCCAAGGCCGCTTATCTGCTCGCGCGCCGTGATCTCGAATTGTTCAGCGCAGTTACCAGCGCTGAGCCGGACGAATTTTTGCAGATCCAGCGCCGCACTTATCAGGATTCGTTATTGCCGATACTCGACGCCGGGCTGGCCAGACCCATCGAAGGCCCCGCACAGGTGTGCGCAGGTGTGAGCCTGGTGCCTAGCCCTGGCCACAGCCCCGGACATTGTTCGGTGTTGATCGAGTCGCAGGGCGAACAGGCCTTGATCACGGGCGACTTTCTGCACCATCCCATCCAGTTCTGGAACCCCCAACTGTCCAGCAGCGCTGATCACGACACGCCGATGGCTATCGCCACGCGGCATCGAATGCTTGAGCAATTTGCCGATGGCCCCACCCTCATCATCGGCACACACTTCGCGGCGCCCACTGCAGGACACCTGCTGCGCGATGGCAAGACCTACCGCTTCAAGGTTTAAATCAAACGTCACCTTGCAGGGGTTTGTAACAACGCCCACGGCGTGATGAGTAACAGCCATCACGCGATTTACTCGCGCCAACGTTGACTACAACCATAGTCCGGCGCGTGTGCTTCTGACACCTGCCAGAAAGAGCTGGCTTACCTGCCAAAACGACACCGCAATTGACGCCCAAGTTGACTACGCGCGGTTGTCACCATGGCAATTAACGTCCTGTTAACCCAGCGCTGCGCTCGCCTTAACCACGCCCTCGCCAAACTCCGCTGACGGTCGCGATCTCGCCCCGGCGCGTGATCCGCCGCGCTCACATAACGAGCAACTTGTAGACGCACACAGCTGCGCCTGCATTCGACCACGACGAGTCAGTAAAGCATCACGCATGGAGAGACGCCTGTGAACAAACTAAATGTAATGAATCCCCGTACCGTCATTCTCGGCCTTGCACTCGCAGCGCTAACTACCGCGCCGCTCGTAGCGAGCGCGGTGACACCGTTCAAGATCACAAATATTCACTTCGAAACGAACGCATCAGCCTGCGACATGGGCATTCAGATGAGTTTTGATACTGATGGCATAAGCGAAGGCGAAATTGAAAATCCTGCGGGCATACCGGTCTTCAGCATGCGCTCTGTGCCCAGCATGGAACATGTCAACGACATCACGGAAGTTTTTCAGGAGCGTGTTGAGCCGCCCATTTCCGACCTGCAGGCTGCGCTTGGTTGTGAGCCGGCGTCCGAGACGATTGCGCTCTCTGATCTGTTGGCAGCGTGGCCCGCCGGCATTTATCAGTTTGATGGTGAAAGCCGCGGCGAGGAATTTGAGGGTCGGGCCAGGCTCACCCACAGGGTGCCGGCCGGTCCGGAAATCATCGCGCCGCTGGACGGGAAGATTGTCCCCCACGATAAGCACCTCCTCATCAAATGGAAAAAAGTGACCACGCCGATCCTGCCCAATCTCGGACCGGTCACCGTCGTGGGCTACCACGTCCTGCTGGTTGATGTGAGCAAGAGCAGGTTAGCGCCAGGCAAGACCAAGACTGCGTTTGACGCTGATGTCTCTGCTGCAGAAACTACTTTTTTTGTTCCCAAACAATTCCTGGAGCCTGGCAAGATCTACGAGATCGAAGTCTTAGCAACCGAGAAGGGTGGCAACCAGACCATCACCGAGGGTGGTGTGGTCTGCACGGCGCCGATCACTGCAGCCAGATGTGTGAAGCCGTAAACTGCGCGGCATGCTGAGTTAAAGGGCCCAGTTTATGGTGGGACCGTCGCCGACTGGCGGCGGCCCCTGACAAGCCTAGGCCTCAGCGCTTAAACAGGCGCGTGACCGTGGCGCAGGAGCAGACCAGGCCGCGCATTGGTTGGCAGAGCGTTTTCAATTGTTACTTCCCCAGTAACCGGCACGTAACGATAACCCTCGGCACGTTGCACCCGCCGCCACTCGTCACCCGGCAGGTCGTGCGCCAACCCTTGCGGCAGAACACGCAGCTTGTCGAGGTCATAGATCACGATGTCAGCCGGTGCGCCTTCGACCAGGGTGCCGCGGTAAAAAAGCCTGCAAGGTTTCGCTCGGCTAACGACCCGCGGTAAAAATTTTCGTGTGAGCACCACCGTCCGACACCCCCAATATCGCCAGAACGCTACCCACGATCTCGGCAAGGTAAGGCAGGCTGCAGCCGATGGTGGTATAGAACTCGGTCTTCAGATCGTCCGCCACCGCTATATCGAGCATGACGTCCACGGGGTGTATGCCCTGACGTTTGGCGAGCTCGCGCAGGTTCAGGTTCTCCGCATCGCTTAGGGGATGCAGAACGAACAAAGCCTGCGGGGGCTGGGCGGGATGAGCGCCCAGATCCAGGAGAGCCAGAGCCACTTCAAGGTCGTGGACGCGTTCAACCGCCGCGACTATTTCCGGGAGCGGTTGAACGCGGCCAACCAACGCAACTTCCAGGCGTCGACGCGATCGGGCATCGCCAGCGCGTGCATGCCCCTCTACGGCCTCGCACACAACCTCTTGAGCGGGATCGCAGCAATGGACCTCGATCGCCGCTTCCTAAAACAAGGTCGATCCGCTTTCATCTCGCCCCTGCTTACATAGTCCTTACATGAGCAAGGCGGGGAATTCTTTCAGTCTACTTGCAGAAAAATAAACGCCTGTTTTTATTGGTGCCCGGGGCCGGAATCGAACCGGCACGGCCTTGCGGCCGGCGGATTTTAAGTCCGCTGCGTCTACCAGTTCCGCCACCCGGGCGCGGGTGAGTTAGACCGGGTCTGCGGACCTGTCGGCCAATCGGCGCCGCCCGAGCTGGTGAGGGCGGATCTCGCGCGCTTGTGGTGCGCGCAAAAAAAGGATTGCCCGCCAGCTTGTGGCGCTCTGGCGGGCAGGCGCGCAGAGTACCCCAATCACCTGTCTCGTGGCAGCCCACCGGACGCCAGAAAAATCGCGCCAACATCAGGTTGGGCTGTGACACCTACGCCGCCAACACCTTGTAACGCTGCACGTTGTTACACTGCCCCATGACCGCGCCGCTGACCACCTCCTATCGAACGCTATTTCTGCTCGCCTGTTGTCAAGCCCTGCTGCTGACCAACGCGGCGGGCTTGGTCGCGCTGAATGGCCTGGTGGGTTACGAATTGAGCAGCAACAAGAGCCTCGCCACGCTCGGTGTGACGACCTATGTCATGGGATCTGCGCTCTCAACCATGCCGATGTCCCTGTGGATGGCGCGGGTCGGACGACGACGAGGATTCATGGCCGGCGCGCTTATCAGTGTGCTCGGCTGCGGGCTCGCCATGCTCGCCCTGTCGGTGCAAAGTTTTGTGCTGTTCTGCGCAGCGACGGCCATTATCGGCGTCTATAACGCCGTCGGATTGCAGTATCGCTTTGCTGCTGCCGAGGTTGCCGCACCGGCCGACCGAGCTACCGCAACTTCACTGGTTCTTGCCGGCGGCATTGCCGGCGGCGTGCTCGGCCCGCAACTGACCCGCGCCGGTCAACACCTCTATGCCACGCCATTTCTTGGTTCGTTTCTGTTGCTGGCGGCCACTGCCCTGGTGGCATTGGCGATTCAGTCTCAGGTTCACGTACCAAAACCGAGCATTACCCAACGCGGCGACGAGGGCCGCGCTTTAGGCGACGTGGTGCGGCAGCCGGTATTCCTGGTCGCGGCGCTGTCCGGCGCCCTGGGGTATGGCCTCATGAATCTTTTGATGACAGCCACGCCTTTGGCTATGAGTTTCTGCAGCTACCCCTATGCCCAGGCGGTGCTGGTGATCCAATGGCATGTGGTTGGAATGTATGCGCCTGCCTTTGTGACCGGCAATTTGATCAAGCGCTATGGGGTACTCACCATCATCGGCAGTGGTATCGCCGTTCTCGCCCTGGGTTCGTTAGTAGCCTTACAGGGAACGACTGTCCCGCACTTCGTGGTGTCTCTGGTCCTGGTTGGACTTGGATGGAACTTCATGTACACCGGCGGCACCGTGCTGTTGGCGGAGTGTCACTCACCCGCTGAAAAGGCCCGTGCGCAGGGTGCCAACGATTTTCTGGTGTTCGCGGTGATGGGGATATCGTCGGCCTCGTCCGGCGCGCTGGTCTCGTCGGCC
>JANOXY010000034.1:0-3502 GCA_031418675.1 Pseudomonadota bacterium | reverse complement strand
GTGGCATGGAGTACCCGATGCTGACGGCAGTGTCGGTTGGGAGTGAGTCGCGCGAACTGCTGGCCACCATCAAGCCCGGCGAGCGGATAGATTTCGCCCATCAAGTGGCACGCGAGATCCCCACCCAAGCGATCTGCATCGTATTGGGTGTACCGGAAAAGGATCGCCTCACGCTGGCCGACTGGATAGACCAGGGTATCGCCGCACCGTCCGATGAGGTCATTGCCGAAGAATATGTGCGCAAGGTACGCCGCTATGCCCAGGGCCTGATTGAAGAAAAACGCGCACAGCCCCAGAGCGATATTTTTTCGACCATCGTGCATGCCCGCTTCGAAGCCGATGGCTCAACCTTGTCGGGTCACGAGCTGCGTTCTTTTTTCGGTTTGTTGTTCCCGGCTGGCGCGGAAACAACCACCCGTTCCATCAGCGGCGGTCTGTTGGCGCTGGTCGAACGACCCGCGGCCTGGCAGCGTTTGCGTCACGATCCCAGCCTGCTCAAGACCACCGTTGAAGAAATCATCCGCTGGACCACCCCGTCGTGCTACAAACGTCGCACGGCGACCCGCGACGTGCGGCTTGGTGACAAATTGATCCACGCAGGTGACAAAGTGACCTTCTGGGAAATGTCAGCCAATCGCGACGAGCGTGTTTTCGAACGCCCGTTTGAATTTGATATCGCGCGCAACCCGAACAAACACCTGGGCTTTGGTGCCGGTGTGCATTTCTGCCTGGGGTCGGTGCTGGCGCGTCTGGAATTGCGCGTGGTGTTCGAAGAGCTGCTGGCCAGCGATCTGAATTTTAGACTGGCTGGCGAACCACAGTGGATGCCGAACAATCGGCTGGTTGGTTTGCATACCCTGCCGCTACAGGTGTTTTAAGGGCGTGCTCCATAGACGATGATTGCCGCCCCTGCGCATGCGCTTGCCCGTGACTAGCCGCTCGATAAAACACCTGGCCTGCAAAATTTAACCCGCTGCGCCGGCGCTTCTTCGCCGCGCAACGCGTTTTTAACCAAAGTCCAACGCTCTCGCAACCGGCCCCGCTGCACAGTCACTCCCCATGGCTGGCGCGAACGCCGCGCTGCGCCGCCAGCGGCCCGCGCAATATCGCCGGTCCGACCGTTCCTGGCGGCGTGAGGAGATGAGACATGACTACTCGAGCCATCCAGACTCGCAACCCACGGGCCCTCACGGGCGTTGCCCTGCTCGTGATCCTCGCCGTACTCAAGGCTGGCGGCGCGCTGGCCGCCGGCCAGAGCTGTAGCGACACCACCCATTTTGCCCTGCAAGCTTGCACATCGGAGAACGCCGCCAGCAAATCGTTGGCCACCGCGCGCTGCGCCAATAAGAGCGCGAAGTCCGCACGGTTTGCCTGCATAAGCGCGGCAGACAGCGCGTTCAGCAAAGGCGAGAAACAATGCAAGACCCAACGGAAAGCGCGCCAATCCCTATGCAAGTCACTCGGCGAGGCCGCCTATGAGCCAGCCTTTGTTCCCGCCAACTTTGTCAGCGCGGCCGCCGCGGCGGCCAATCCCAATCGCTATTTACCACTGCTGCCTGGCATGCGTCAGGTTTATCGCGGAGAGGACGAAACCAATGTGATTGAGGTCCTCGATGAAGTGAAACATATTGGCGGCATCGAGTGCCGTACTGTCCATGACACGGTGTCGGTACGGCGTGGTGGCGAGGACGTGATCGTTGAAGACACCTTCGATTGGTTCGCCCAGGACAAACGCGGCAATGTCTGGTACTGCGGAGAGATTTCGTCCAGCTTCGACTACATCGCCGCTGACCGTGCGCGCGAATTGCGCAACGTACATGGTTCTTGGAAAGCACTGCGTGACGGTGCCTTACCCGGCATCATCATGTTTGCGCGCCCCAAGGTGGGCAAGGTATATCGCCAGGAGTTCGACCTCGGCAATGCCGAAGACGTGGCGCGCGTCGTCAGCGTGACGAGGTCAGCGACGGCTACGGTCGGCAGTTGTACCGGTAATTGTGTTGTAACCCGCGATTTCACCCCCCTCTCTGGTGGTGATGAATTGAAAATCTACGCCCCAGGTTTTGGTCTGATTAAGGAAATAGATATCGAGAGCGGTGATGTCACTTTGGAGTTGGTCGAAATGACAACGCCCATGATGCCCATGTAAATTCCGGTGGTCGCTGAAGCGCTAGCCGCCGGCCGGGATGGCGGCTGGCTTTGCGCTGTCAATTAACCTGGCGTTAACTTGAAACCAAGTTAGCGCGCTCGATTAATATGGCGTGCTGGCAACGGTGCCGGGAAGGACGATATGCGTTCCTGGTATTCACAGCCCCTCAGCAAGGTAAACATAGGCGTGCACTACGGCCGCACCTAGAGCTAGATTCTTGACGATGAAAATACTGCTGGTCGAAGATGACTTTGATGTCGCGCGCAACATCTGCGAGTTTTTCGAGGCTGAAGGGCACAGCGTCGAATGGGCGCCCGACGGCCTCATCGGACTCGATAGCGCCACGCGTGACAGACACGACGCCATCGTGCTCGATATTGCCCTGCCGCGTCTGAGTGGCACGGAGCTTTGTCTGCGGCTACGTAGCTTGGGTTATACCCAGGTGCCGATACTGATGTTGACCGCGCGCAGCGACTTGGACAGCAAAATTCTGGCGTTTGATGGCGGCGCCGATGACTATGTCGTCAAGCCTTTTGCGCTCGAAGAACTGCGCAGCCGATTGTTCGCACTGGTAAGACGCGCGGCCGGCTTTAGTCAGGCGTCGCTGTTGCGCGTAGCGGATCTCGAGCTCGACACCGCCACCTTGAGCGCGCGGCGCGATGGCCAAACGCTGGGTCTGACCGCGACCTCACGGAAGATTCTCGAGACCCTCATGCGCAACACGCACCGTGTGGTGTTGCGCCAGGAATTGGAACAGCTGGTGTGGGGCGATGATCCGCCGCAATCCGACGCACTCAAGATCCATATTCACATGTTGCGCGAAGTGGTCGACAAACCTTTTTCATCGGCTTTGATCAAGACCGTTCGCGGCGCCGGCTATCGGCTCTGTGCAGCCGATGAGCATGGCTAGTACGCTGCAGCGCCGTCTGACGGGCAACATTCTGGCGCTGCTCGTTATCGTTTGCGCACTGTTCTGTGTCGGTATCTATGCTGCCTTTGAGGCGGCCGAAGACCTGTTGTTCGACGTGCATCGCGAGCGGGAAATCGCCGATCGGGTGGCGTTTTTCGAACGCGACCCGCAGTTGCTCAAGGTACCCCAACAGAACTTCACCGTGTATGCCATTGAACACGGTGATAAGCGCACCCTGCCAACCTACCTGCGCGCGCTCACCGCCGCCGATGACGAGCTGCTGTTGAACGGCCACGAATACCATGTACAGATCGAGAGCCGCGGCGAGCGGACCTATTATTTTCTGCTGGATGAAAACGACTTCGACGTTTTCGAGAACCATCTGCTTTCTTCCATCGCGCTGCTGGTGACGGTGGTGATGCTGGTGGCAGGCCTGCTCGGTGCGG
>JANOXY010000033.1:0-4655 GCA_031418675.1 Pseudomonadota bacterium | reverse complement strand
GCTCACCTGGTCACCTGCCACCGACAAATCAACCACAATCACCCCACCGCCGCCGAGTATCAAGGTGTCGATACCAGCGCCCGCATCCACCGTCACCGCCTGGCTGCGGAAGGTAATGGTGTCATCGCCCGCGCCGGTAGTGACGGCGGTGGTGGTGCTGGCCATCGTCACGGTCAAAGCATCGTCGACTGCGCCGGCACCCGCGGCAAGATTTTCAAAATTCCGATAGGTACCGGTGCCACCAACCGTGATCTGTTGCGCGTTGACCAGGGACAGATCAAAGGTCATGGCGCCCGTCGTGGCGGCGACCGTCAGGGTGTCAACGCCGCTGCCACCGTCAACCGTAGCCGTAACAGCCGCATAGCTGGTGGTGTCGTTGCCCCCTTCAAAGTTGATGACGTCGCCTGCGCCAAAATTGGTCACCGTGTCGCTGCCGCCACCGGCGTTGACGGTATCGATGTCTGCATCGATGCCAACGTCGATCACGTCGTTACCACTGCCTCCGGTGACGATATCGGCGCCGCTGCCGGCGCTGATGGTCACGCCACTGGCAACGGCCGCGACATTCAAAGTATCGGCGCCAGCGCCGGCGCGGATCTCTTCAAGTCCCGTTACCGCGGTCAGATTGGCGCCATTGGCAACACCGGTGGTATCTATCACTTCGATATTGCTGAGGGTGCCATTGATGGTGCTGACACCGGGTGCAGTGCTGGAGACTGTCAAGGTGTCACGGCCAGCGCCACCGTCGACGACGGCGCCACTGAGCTGGCTATCGGTGGCAAATAGTCCATCGACATCCGTGCCGCCAGTAACGTCCTGACCGTTTGCACCGAGGCTGAAGGTATTGCTGCCATTGGCGAGCTGATAAGCCTCCACTTGCGCGGCACCGGTGCTGATGCCAGCGTCAGCGAGCGTCACGGTATTGGTCCCGGCCGCGTTACCGAGCAATGCATGTTGGGCAATGCTCATGGTCGCGTTGACGTTATTCGCCAAGGCAATGGTCTCAATACCACTCAAGGTGGCGGTAGAAATGTTCGTGCCGCTGGTATCGATAGTCAGACTGTCAATGCCACTGCCCAGGGACAGGTTGCCGCTCACGGCGCCGAGGGCGCCCGTGCGCAAGGCATCATCACCACTGTCGCCAGTCACATTCTGGGCGGTAGCACCCAAGGTAAACGTGTTGGCGCCATTGGCGAGCTGGTAGTTCTCGACCTCGGCCGCACCACTCGCGGTGCCGGCATTGGACAGGGTGACGGTATTGCTGCCGCTGGCGGTGGTGATCAGCGCGTTGTTGGCGATGTTAGTGGTGAGATTGACGTTGTTGGCCAGGGTCACATCATCGATATTGTTGAGGGTCGCCGACAAGGTGGCACTGAGTGCGATATTGACCACGTCCACACCGCTCACACCGTCCAAGATGCCGGATAAGGTCGTCAAAGCACCGCTGTTAAAACTGTCGTTACCTGTGCCGCCCGTGACATTCTGCGCGGCGGCTCCCATGGTGAAGCTGTTGGTGCCATTGGCGAGCTGATAGTTCTCCACTGCCGCTACACCGCTGGCTGTGCCGGCATCGGACAAGCTTACGGTGTTGGATCCGAGTGCGGTGGTGATCAGCGCGTTGTTCACGATGGTGGTGGTCAGATTGACATCATTCGCAAGGATCACTGCGTCGATGTTGGTGAGGCTAGCTGACAGCGTGGCGCTGTTTTGCACGGTCAGGGTGTCGTTACCACTGACGCCATCCAGTGCGCCACTGATGGTGGTCAGGGCGCCCGTCTGCAGACTGTCGTCACCACTGCCACCGCTGACGTTCTGCGCAGCTGCGCCCAGCGTGAAGGTATTAGCGCCGTTAGCGAGCTGGTAGTTTTCGATCGCCGCCGCACCGCTGCTCGTACCCGCGTCGGTCAGCATGACGGTATTGCTGCCCAGTGCACTGGTGATCAGGGCATTGGTGCTTATGTCGGTGGTCAGATTGACATCATTGGCGAGGGTCACGGCATCGATATTGATCAGCGTCGCAGACAAACTGCCATTGCTCTCGACATCCACCACGTCATTGCCGCTGACACCATTCAGCACCCCACTGAAAGTGCTCAGCGTGCCGGTCTTGAAGGTGTCGTCGCCGCTGCCGCCCGTGACGTTCTGTGTGGCCGCACCGAGGGTGAAAATATTGGTGCCGTCGGCGAGCAGATAGTTTTCGACCGCTTGCGCGCCGGCGGCGGTGCCCGCTTCGGACAGGCTGACGCTATTGCTGCCTAAGGCTACGGTGAATAAAGCGTTGTTGGCGATATTGGTGGTGACGCTGACATTGTTAGCCAACTCCACCGCTTCAACGGCGCTCAAGCTGGCATTGGAAATATTGGTACCCGTGGTTTCGACGATCAGGCGATCGCTGCCACCACCCAGGTTGAGCGCGCCGCTGAGCGTGGTCAGCGTGCCACTGCGAACCGTATCGTCGCCGCCCAGGCCGGTGACATTCTGTGCCGCCGCGCCGAGGGTGAAACTGTTCGCGCCATTGGCCAGCACGTAGTTCTCAACCTGTGCGGCGCCGCCGCTGGTGCCCGCTTCGTTCAAGCTCACGGTATTGATGCCAGTCGCGGTGCCGAGCAAGGCGTTGTTGGCGGGATTGGTGGTCAGATTGACGTTATTGGCCAGATTGACGCCGTCGATACTGTTAAGCGTCGCGCTCAACGTGGCGTTTTGTTCGATGTTTACAACATCGGTGCCACCCGCGCCATTGAGGGTGCCGGAAACGGTAGCCAGCACGCCGCTATTGAAGCTGTCGTTGCCGCTGCCGCCGGTGACGTTCTGCGCCGCGTTACCGAGGGTGAAGCTGTTGCCACCATTGGCCAGTTGATAGTTCTCAACCGTCGCTGCACCCGTGGCCGTGCCAGCATCGGTAAGACTCACACGATTGTCGCCCGTTGCGTCCGTGACCAAGGCATTTTGTGCAATGGTCATGGTGGTATTGACGTTATTGCCCAGCGCGACACTTTCAACCGCAACCAGGCTCGCCGCGGCAATGTCGGTGCCGGTGGTATCGATTAGCAGGGCATCGTTACCGCTCCCCAGGCTCACGCTGCCGGTGATCGTGGCCAGGGTGCCGGTACGCACGGTGTCGTCGCCCGTGCCGCCGGTAACATTCTGCGCCGCCGCGCCGAGCGTGAAGCTGTTGGCCCCATCGGCCAGCAGATAGTTCTCCACCTGTGCCGCGCCGGTGGTGGTGCCGGCCGCGTTCAGCGTGACGGTGTTATTGCCACCGGCGGACCCCAGCAGCGCGTTGTATGCAAGCCCCATGGTGGCATCAACATCAGTGCCGAGCTCGATCTGCTCGACCGCCGCCAATGTCGCAGCCGACAGATCCGTAGCGTCGCTATCCAGCACCAGGGTATCGTTACCACCGCCCAGTGAATAAGTGCCGGTCAAGACGGTAAAGGCCGCGCTATGCACGACATCATTTCCCGTGCCACCCAGGACCGACTGGGCGGCGTCGCCCAGGGTAAAGGTGTTGGCACCATCGGCAAGTCGATAGTTTTCGATCTGCGCGGCGCCGAGCACGCTTCCGGCGTCCACCAGGGTAATAAAGTTGCTGCCGGTGGCGGTGCCGATCAGATGGTTGTCCGCGATGATGGTCGTGAGATCGACATTGGTGCCGATGGTGATCGTGTCAATGTCCGTGAGCGTCGCCGTCAATATCGTGCTGCTTTCAATATTCAGCACGTCGTTGCCGCCGCCGCCGATCAAGATCCCACTGACACTGCTTAAACCGTCGCTGTTGAAAACGTCGTCACCGCTGCCGCCTGTGACGTTCTGAGCGGCGGCGCCCAGGGTGAACGTATTGGCACCGTTGGCCAGGCGATAGGACTCAACCTCTGCCGCGCCGCTCACCGTGCCGGCTTCGTTCAGACTTACTGAGTTCGTGCCCGTCGCGCTAGTGATGAGCGCATTGCTGGCGATGTCGGTTATCAGATCGACGCCAGCGCTGAGGTTGAGCGCTTCGATGCTGACGAGGCTCGTGGCTAGCGTGGCATCCGCTTCGACCACCAGCACATCGTTGCCAGTGCCGCCGTCAATCGTGCCGGTAATGCTGGTGAGCGTGCCGGTTTTGATGATGTCATCACCACTGCCACCCGTAAGGTTCTGGCTCACGGCACCCAAAGTGAAGGTATTTGCGCCATCGGCCAGGCGGTAGGACTCGATCTGGGCGCCACCGATCGTGGTGCCAGCATCGGACAAATTCACGCTGTTGCTGCCGGTCGCAGTGCCTAACAAGGCGTTCTGGGCGATGTTCAGGGTGGCATTGACGTCGACCGCTAAGGTGATGGCGTCCACCGCCGTCAGCGTGGCAGCACTGATGTCGGTAGCGTTGTTATCGATCACCAAGGTATCGCTGCCCAGGCCGAGCGCGAGTGTGCCGGTCAGGCTGCTCAGCGCAGCGCTGTGGACAGTGTCATTGCCGCTCCCGCCCGTGACGTTCTGACTGGCGTTGCCGAGGGTGAAGTCGTTAAGTCCATTGGCAAGTCGGTAGTGTTCAACGTCAGCAGCGCCGATGAAGGTGCCAGCATTGGACACGGTGACCGTGTTGGCACCAGTGGCTGAGGTCAGGAGCGCGTTCTGCGCGATGCTGAGGGTGGCATCGACATTGTTCGCCAGAG
>JANOXY010000032.1:0-7901 GCA_031418675.1 Pseudomonadota bacterium | reverse complement strand
TTATTCTGACCAGGGTCCTATGCAAGGGTTGACGATGCCACACACCGCGTTGCGCGCCGCCATCAACACCTAAGCGATGGCAAGCATTGATTGCAAGCATCGCGCCCGCCATTGTCTCAGGGTTCGATGGCGTGGACGCCGGTCAGATCGGGATTAGCTGCCATCCAGGTCTGCTGCGGATTGGCCGCCTGCCAGCGTGTGACATAGTCGCCCATGGTTTCAAATACCACGCCGTCATGTTGAGCGTAGTAGTCGAGCAGCCGTTCGAGCATCAAAAAATAACGTCCGCGGGCGATGGTCTGAGGATGCAGGGTCAAGATGAATACACCACCGGCATGATCGCGATGGGCGTAATCAAAATCCGCACGCCAATTTTCTTCCATCTGCGAGGGCGCTTGCAGGCCGGTATTCATGCCGAGCACAAATTCGGCGGGTGGAAAATCGTCCAGACTCCAGGTCACCGGCATTTCAATCAAAGATGTCGTGCGACCAAAACGATAGGGTCCGTCGAGGGACCACTGGTCACCCGTGCGCAGATAGTAGGGAAAAAAATCGTGGCCCATGCAGCTCGAGTCGTAGTCGAAGCCGTATTCAATTAATAAATCAACACTGCGTGTGCTCAAATCCCAGGCTGGCGAGCGATAACCTCGTGGTCGAATGCCGGCCACCCGCGCGAGCGCCGTGAGCCCCTGGTCGAGCACATTGCGCTCACCCGCCTCATCGAAGGCCGCCGGGTTTTCGTGCACCCAGCCGTGATGGACGAGCTCGTGGCCATGGTCGGCGATGGCGGCTACCAGACGCGGATAGGCGTAGGCGGTGTGACCGGGCACCGCGAAGCTTGCACGTATGTCGCGCTTTTTCAGCAGGGCCAAAAGTCGCGGTATTGCCACTGCGCCGAACTGGCCGCGGGAAATGGTGCTGGGGTTGTTGGATTTCAGCGACCCGATCCACGACGACATGCCATCGAAGTCAAAGGTAATGCAGCAGGTCAGGCGGTGATCGGACATGGTGGCTTGCCTCGCAAGACGTGGGACCCGTCACGAGTATACGTGCATCGAGGCTGGCGATGCGTGCTTGGGCGTGACGGGTTAGCATGCCGTCGGACAGCATCAAAATCAGCATCTCAGGGGGGACACCATGACCGATTCGACTGCAATTGAGCGCTTGCTCGCACGCCAGGAGATCGCCGACGTCATCTATCGTTATGCACGCGGTATTGACCGCCTGGATTTTGAGCAGGTGCGGGCCTGTTACCACCCCGATGCTTACGATGATCATGGCTCTATGAAAGGCAGCGTCGAAGAATTCATCGCTGCCGCGGCGAGCTTCCTGCAGCGCTGGACTGTCACTCAGCACTTCATGGGCAATATGCTCATCGAAGTCGACGGGCTACGGGCGCGGGCCGAAACCTATGCGGTGGCCTATCATCGGCGCGAGGACGCGGCCGGCAATGGCAAAGACGATGTCATGGGCATTCGTTACGTGGACCGCTTCGAATGTCGTGCCGGGGCCTGGAAAATTGCACACCGCGTGGTTGCGACCGAATGGCGACGGGTCGACCCGGTGGTGGCTGCGCGCGGACGCGGCGAGATCGGCGTATGGGGTCGGCGCGATGGCGACGACGTCATCAATTGGATCATGAACGCCCACGCACCGGTGTGAGGGACATGCCATTCGACGGAGCGAGGCCATGATGATACTCGACGGCATACGCGTGCTGGATTTCACCCAATATCTGGCCGGCCCGACCGTTACGCGGCTGATGGCAGAGATGGGTGCCGAAATCATCAAGGTCGAGCTGGCGCCCGGTGGCGATCCATCCCGCGGTCTGCCATTTGGCGACAATGGTCGTAGCGGCTATTTCATCCAGCAGAATCGTGGCAAGCAGAGCCTGTGTCTGGATCTGCGTGAGCCCGAGGCCGATGCCATCCTGCGCGCCCTGGTCGCCAAGGTAGATGTTGTGGTGGAGAACTTCGGGCCGGGTGTGATGGAGAAGCGGCATCTGACCTATGCCGATCTCAAGGCCATCAAGCCCGACATCATCATGGCCTCGCTGTCGGCCTATGGGCGCGACAGTCCGCTGTCCCATAAAACCGGCTATGACTGGGCGGCGCAGGCCTTCGCTGGACTCATGCACATGACCGGTCCAGCCGATGGGGCACCGCAGCCGGTTGGCATCGGCATCGCCGACACCACCAGCGGCGTGCACGCGTTTTCGGCGATCGGGTTTGCCCTGTTCCATCGCGGTCGTACCGGCGAGGGGCAATGGCTCGATCTGGCGATGATCGACTGCATGTTCCACATGCACGATATTTCCCTGCAGGCGACGACCCTCAGTCACGGCAGCTACGTGCCCAAGCGTGCCGGTAATCACCATCAGCTGCTGTGTCCCTTCGGTGTCTTTAAAGGCCCCAGTGGTTATCTGGTGATCCTTGCGCTGCAACCGCAGTGGAAAAATCTCTGCGCGGCGATGGGCACCCCTGAGCTTGAGCACGATCCCCGTTTTGCGGCATCGGATGCGCGCGCGGCTCATCAGGGCGAATTGATCCCGATGATCGAGGCCTGGCTCGCCACCTTCCCCGATAACAACGCGGTGTTTGCCCATTTTGAGCTCCATCGTGTGCCATCGGCGCCGGTTTTGAGCCCGGTCGAAGCCATGGACCACCCGTATTTCAAGGCCCGCGGCACCGTGCGTCATATCGAGGACCCGGTCATGGGGCCGCTTGCCATTCCCGGCTTCCCGCTACGATTTTCCGCCCAGCCGGAACTTCCGGATCTCGTCGCCCCAGTGCTTGGCCAGCACAATGCGCAGGTGCTGGCAGGCCTGCTCGGTTACAGCACCGCGCAGATTGCGGATCTCGCCGCGCGCGGCGTGCTGAAATCCGCTCCGCGTTAGGCACGCGACATGTTTCCGATCCGCGATGACAATCCGCAAATCCTCACACCCTATACAACCTGGGCGATAGTTGGCCTGAACATCGCGGTGTGGTGTTTGGTGCAGGGTTTTGGTGCGCAGCCGGCCCTGGCCAAATCGGTCTGCACCCTGGGACTGGTGCCCGGTGAGCTGCTGGGTTTGTTACCCGCTGGTACGGGCATGGATCTGGGGCCAGGCATGCGCTGTGTCATCGACGCGAGCGGCAATTGGTCAACCGCCATCAGCCACATGTTCCTGCATGGCGGGTGGATGCACCTGCTGGGCAATATGTGGTTCATGTGGATCTTCGGCAATAACGTCGAAGACGCCATGGGCCACGGCCGCTTTGTAGTGTTCTATCTGCTCTGCGGGCTCGCTGCGGCGGCGTTGCAGGTGGCCGCAGCACCGGCGGCTGGCATTCCGATGGTGGGTGCGTCAGGCGCGATAGGCGGTGTAATGGGTGCCTACGTGGTGCTTTATCCGCGGGTCAACGTGCACATGCTGTTCTGGTTCGGCTTCTACGTCACAACCTTCGCCGTTCCGGCCTTCTGGATGCTCGGCTACTGGTTCCTGGTGCAGTTGGTCGGTGGCTTCAGCGCCGTGGGCGCCCAGGGCGGTGGGGTCGCATTCTGGGCCCACATTGGCGGCTTCGCCGCCGGTGCGGTGTTGGTCCTGCTGTTTCGCGACCGGGATTTGCTCGCTCGCCATCCTTACCACGGCTGGCATCAAGCTGCGCAGGGCGCCTATCGACGCCTGCGCTGATGGCTTGCGCGCGCCCCTTCGGCAATGGTTGCTGTGATGCCACGGGCAGGTCCCCGAGCCGGCTGCCGTCGGCTTGCTGTGCCGCACGCCCAAGCGGCGGGCGCAACCATGATCCCGGTCACTCTCGCGCCAATGTTTAACTCCCGAATTGCGGTGCTCTGGCCCTATACTTTGGGGGCACCCATTCGACCATACCGGACCTAAGCAGCGAGGATAGAACGAGATGACCGACAGCAAGCCCACCCTGCCGCCCCTGAAGCTGGACGCCGCCGTTATCGGTGCCGGCGTTGCTGGCCTCTACCAGGTTTATCAGCTGCGCCAACGCGGGCTGAGCGTCAAGGGCTTCGACAGCGCCAGCGCTGTCGGCGGCACCTGGTACTGGAATCGTTACCCCGGCGCCAAGTTCGACTCCGAAAGTTACATCTACCAATACCTGTTTGACGAAGCGCTGTACAAGGATTGGAGCTGGAGCGAACGCTTCCCCGGTCAGCCTGAGATCGAGCGCTGGATGAACTACGTTGCCGATCGCCTGGATCTGCGCAAAGACTTCCAATTCAACACCACCATCAAAGCTGCCCACTTCAACGAGGCCACTGGCCGCTGGACCGTGACCACCGCGCAAGGACAGATCATCGACACCCAGTACCTCATCTCCTGCGCTGGCATGCTTTCGGCACCGATGGAAAACATGTTCAAGGGCCAGGAGAGTTTCACCGGGCGTTTGTTCCATACCGCACGCTGGCCAAAGGATGCGGTTGAACTTGCCGGTAAGCGCGTGGGTGTGGTTGGTATCGGCGCCACCGGCATTCAGGTGATCCAGACCATCGCCGACAAAGTTGGTCACCTGAAGGTTTTTGTCCGCACGCCACAGTACATCAGCCCGATGGCGAATCCGACCTATAGTGCGGCCGACCAGGTGGCCTACAAAGCGCGCTTCAAGGAATTGCAGCAAACGCTGCCGCGTACTTTCAGCGGTTTTGAATACGATTTCCCCACCGATGTGTGGGCCGAGCTCACACCCGCCCAGAAGCGCCAGCGTATGGAAGACAACTGGGCGTTTGGTTCATTAAAACTGTGGCTGGCGACCTGCCCCGAGGTCTTCACGGACGAAGTGGCGAGCGAGGAAATCTCGGCCTTTGTGCGCGAAAAAATGCGCGAGCGTCTCAAAGATCCCAAGCTCTGTGAGATGTTGATCCCAACCGACTATGGCTTTGGCACCCACCGTGTGCCGCTCGAATCCAACTACCTTGAGGTTTATCACCGCGCGAACGTCGAGGCGATAAGCGTCAAGGACAATCCCATCGACTGCATCGTGCCGGCCGGCATCAAGCTCAAAGACGGCACCGTGCATGAGCTTGATGTTCTGATTCTGGCGACCGGCTTCGACGCGGGTTCGGGCGCACTGACCCGCATCGACATCCATGGACGTGGCAGCCGCACGCTGAAGGACGATTGGGGTCGGGACATCCGTACCGCGCTGGGCCTGCAGGTGCACGGTTATCCGAACCTGTTCACGACTGGTGCGCCACTCGCACCCTCGGCCGCGCTGTGCAACATGACCACCTGCCTGCAGCAGCAGACCGAGTGGATAACGGGTTTCATCGAGTACGCGCGGACCAAGGGCGTGAGCGTTATCGAAGCCAGCAAGGCGCTTGAAGACCAATGGGTGGAACATCACGATGAAATCGCCAACGCAACCCTGGTGACCAAGACTGACTCCTGGTACATGGGCTCGAATATCGAAGGTAAACCGCGTCGATTACTGTCGTATATCGGTGGCGTGGGTGTGTATCGCCAGAAATGCGAAGACCTCGCGCAGCAAGGTTACCCGGGTTTCGACATGCGTTGAGTGGGCTGACGCCGGCCAGTTGCTACATAGCACGCCGTCTATGCCCAGCACGCGCCCCGGTGTCTCGCGCGCTAGCGCAGGGTGGTCGGCCGTGCCAATCCCAAGTCAAGTAAACACGCGGCTTGCGCGCGCCTTGACGGAACAAACTAGGCGTCGCCGCTGGCGCGCCGGGTCAGCTCACTGGGTAGTATGGCGACGGTAGGCACACGCAGTGGCGCGGGCAGGGTGGCGAGTACCGCGATGGGATGCGCGGCGAAACGTTCGATGTCCGCAGCCGGTAGCGGGCGGCTGATCCAGTAACCCTGGATCTGATCGCAGTTGAACTGGCGCAGCAGCAGCGCCTGTTCGCGGGTTTCAACACCCTCGGCGACCACTTCCAGATTGAGCTTGTGCGCCATCGCGATGATGGCAGTAATGATGGCCTGATCGTTGGCGTCCGATTCCATATCGCGGACAAAACTACGATCGATCTTGAGACTGTTGATGGCAAAACGCTTCAGATAACTGAGCGACGAATAGCCGGTGCCGAAGTCATCGATAGACAGGCTCAGGCCCATGGCTTTCAGACTGTCGAGAATCCGACTTGGCCCATCGCTGTCTTCCATTAATACTGATTCGGTCAGTTCCAGTTCCAGCTGTGCAGGCGACAAACCATTGGCCGCCAGCACTTCACCGACCAGTGTCGCAAAATTTCTTTCCTTGACCTGGCGCAGCGAGAGATTGATCGCGACCCGCACACCATCCAGTGAGGTGCCGTTCCAGGCCCGCATCTGCTGGCAGGCGCGCCGCAAGACCCATTCACCCAGGGGCACGATGAGACCGGTCTCTTCCGCCAGGGGAATGAATTCCATCGGGCTGATCAGCCCTTTTTCCGGGTCGGCCCAGCGCACCAGGGCTTCCAACCCGAGCAAGGCATTGGTCCGCAGATCTATCTGCGGCTGGTAATGCAGCTCAAATTGTTCGAGCTCAATGGCTTTGCGTAAACGACCTTCCAGCGACAGACGCTCGCGCGCGCGCGCATTCATCTCCTTCATGTAAAAGCTGTAGCCGTTACGACCGTGCTGCTTGGCGTCGTACATGGCGGCATCGGCGTTACGCAGCAAGGTTTCACTGTCGCTACCATCATCGGGGTACATTGCAATGCCAATGCTGGTGGTGATGAACAACTCATCGGAGCCGATCTTGAACGGCGCTATAAAAGCGTCCTGCAGGCGGCGTGCGACGCGCGCTACGCCATAAACATCGTCGAGATCGTTAAGTACCAGAATAAATTCGTCACCACCAAAACGCACCATGGTGTGGTCTTCTGACTGGCCATCGGGCACGCTGGTCTGCATACGTCGAGTCACGAAGTCCGATGCACGCAGGCATTGGTTGAGGCGTTCACCGGTGGCCGCGAGCAGGACGTCGCCGGCACCGTGCCCAAGCGTGTCGTTGATGCGCTTGAAATGATCCAGATTCAAGTACAGCACCGCCAGCTGCTTACGATGACGGCTAGCCGCGGCCAACGCATTACCGAGGTGATCCTGCAGAAAGACGCGATTGGGCAGGCCCGTGACTTGATCGTAGTACGCCAGCCGGCTGATCTTGTGTTCCGCCTCACAGCGCTGCTGTTCGTTGGCTTTCAGTGCCGCGCGCATGGCATCAAAACTGTGTGTGAGGCTGCCGATTTCATCACTGCGGTGGGGCGGCAACGGTGCATCAAAATCTCGCTGTGCGAGCCGACTGGCGGCCGCTTGCAGCGCGACGATGGGACGCTCCAGTGAGCGCGCGAACGCCAGGCCCGCGGCGGTCGATGCCAACAGGAAGACAATGCCGAAAGCGACAAAACGATCGCGCAGATCGAGCACACTGGCATCGGCCGCGGCGGTCGACACCAGGGTATGCATGAGCCAGCGTTGTTCCTGGCCACTGCCATCATCGGCTACGGCGGTACCGATCAAATAATCACGGCCGTCGAATCGTCCTAGGCTGAGCCCGGCGCTAGTCGGCAGCGCCGCATAGGCAGAGGCGTCAGCACCGATGGTGTCGTAAAGCGGTGCAGGTCGGCTCGGGTCGCGCAACAGGAGGCGCCGATCGCGGTCCTGCCGTGCGCCAAGCACGGTCAAATCATGCAGGTTGCCGCTGACGCGCTGCCAGTCCATTACGCCGACCAGGGTTCCTATGATGGTGTTCGGCTCATCAGCGGCGTGAATGGGCGCGGCAATCGTCAGTGCCGGCTGTTCAGTAATGTCCGAACGCTCGACTTCGCTGCGATAAGACCCGCCGGCGCGGGCCGCGCGGTGGGCGGGCGAGGCCGCCAGGTTCCTATCGAGATACGCGGTGCGGGTGGCAGCCACCACGCGACCCTGTTGGTTGAGCGCCAGAATGTCGGTG
>JANOXY010000031.1:0-10534 GCA_031418675.1 Pseudomonadota bacterium | reverse complement strand
TGAGGAAATCATTGTCCTTGAGGTTGATGAAGAATTGCGACGAGGCGGAATGCGGGTCGTTAGAGCGCGCCATGGCGATGTTGCCGTGGTCGTTCTTGAGGCCGTTGTTGGCTTCGTTCTTGATCGACGCCAAGGTCGACTTCTGCTTCATGTCGCGGTCCATGCCGCCGCCCTGAATCATGAAGCCGTTGATGACACGATGAAAGATGGTGCCGGCGTAATGACCGCTTTCGACGTAGGCGAGAAAGTTCTTGGTGGTTTCCGGCGCGGCGACGGCGTCGAGTTCAAGCGTGATGTCGCCCATGTTAGTGCTAAGTTTGACAACTGGCATGCGGGTCTCCGGCGCTGGGCGCGGTCGTGAATATCGAAGGTAAGTGCCGCGCCGAGCAGGCGATGGCTCGCACGCGCCGGCTGGTGCCGCCGCGCAGGGCGCCATGGTGCCGGGAGCTCTGCACGCGTGCAAGCGGACAGCATTTGCGCGCTCCGCGCGTTAATCGTGTGATTGCTCTGTAATGAGCCCTAGGGGATAGGTGACCGTGCATTGACCCGGTGGGGAGGCCTGCGTATCATCGCCCCTCCCGTCGGGCAGGCATGGCTTAACGACGCCGGGGCATAGCGCAGTCTGGTAGCGCACCTGCTTTGGGAGCAGGGGGTCGGGGGTTCGAATCCCTCTGCCCCGACCATGTTGACCGAACGTCATGCCCTTAGGGGGCGGCGTCGCGAGCTTCAGAGGTCGGACTGGATGATTGTGCTCAGGGCTTCCCGTGCGCCTGTAGCTCATTCGGATAGAGCATCGGCCTTCTAAGCCGAGGGTAGCAGGTTCGAATCCTGCCAGGCGCGCCATCATTGATTGGCAAGCCAAGCGTTAGTGAGGACTGGCGCTGTGGAATCGGTGCCTGGGTAGCAAGCGAACAGTGTCTTTCTTGATTCGATGGTGGACGTAGCTCAGTTGGTAGAGCGCAGGATTGTGATTCCTGTGGTCGTGGGTTCGATCCCCATCGTCCACCCCATCTTTGCGTAAACGACGGGCCGTTAGCTCAATTGGTAGAGCAGCTGACTCTTAATTAGTAGGTTGTAGGTTCGATTCCTACACGGCCCACCATTTACCCTTCCAGTACCCTCCAGCCCAGTCCAATATTTGCCGAAAACCCCCTAATTTTCCGCAAGTTAGGTGCCGACAGCGTCCGGCGCTATCTGTTGAAAGCCTGACCTCGGTGACGGTAGTTTCGACGCTAACCACCCAGTTACCGCTAAACGCAACAGGAGTTACCGTCATGGCAGGCAAACTCACCGCGACCAAGATCGAAAACGCAAAGGCGGGCGACAAGCCCTACAGCTCACCGACGGCGACGGCATGTACTTGCTGGTCACGCGGAGTAAGGCTCCCGCGGATGGCAACGCCAAGCCTGGATCCCAGAAATGGTGGCGTTTCGACTACCGCTTCCATGGCACCCGACGTACTTTGTCACTCGGGGTCTATCCAGAGGCATCGCTCAAGGGAGCCCGAGAACGCCTCCGGAAGGCTCGCGAAGTGCTCGCATCGGGTCGCGACCCGTCCGCCGGACGGCAACGGGATAGGGCGGGCCATGACAAAGCCAATACATTTGAAGCGGTCGCAAAAGAATGGATCGGCAAGTACCACCCGACCTGGGCGCCGAAGCATACGGAAAAAATCGAAGGCCGTTTTAAACTCTACGTCTACCCCTGGCTGGGAACGCTGCCGGTCAACGGCATTGCGGCGGCCGACTTGTTACGCATTCTCCGGCGCATCGAAGAGCGCGGGGCTCATGAGACGGCGCATCGAGTCCGCCAGCATTGCGGACAGGTGTTTCGCTACGCCATTGCGTCCGGGCGTATGGAGACTGACCCTACGCATGGACTGCGCGGCGCGCTCGCGCCGGCTCAGGTCAAGCACCATGCCAGTATCACCGAGCCCAAATCGATTGGCTTGCTGTTGCATGCGATCGATGCGTACACCGGATATTTCGTCACCCGCTGCGCACTGAAGCTCGCACCGCTTGTATTCGTGCGTCCAGGCGAATTGCGCAACGCCGAGTGGCATGAATTTGATCTCGATGCTGCCGAGTGGCGGATCCCTGCAGAAAAAATGAAGATGAGCCGGCCTCATATTGTGCCGCTGTCAACTCAAGCGGTCGAAGTCTTGAAGGAACTACAAGCGTTGACCGGCAACGGTCGATACGCTTTTCCGAGCGCAAACCTGACACCACCAGCTATCGTCGACGAGATTCGAGCTTCGCCGTCAGCGCGAGGCGCCGCATTTTTAACTTCGATTTCGAAATAAACAGCGTTTATGCTTCCTATCCCCCGCAAGACGCGGATGTCCGACGAAGAGCGAAATGAGAAACACATGAAACCGATGCATACAAAGTGGTTGGCGATCCGTTATACGGCAACGACTTGGACACTCCGCGCAACACGCCGAACGACTCCGTTAGTGTTGCTCACAGCGCTCGTCCTATTGTCGACGGGGCAGCTCTCGCAGGCCGCGACTTACGTGCTGAAAGATCAAAGTTTGAGTTGGTCGGTCATGCGGACGATCGACAATGGCCCGACGGAATTTTTGGCTACCGGTCCACAGGTTGGCCAGTCGGGTACGGTGGTGTTTCGCTCGGTGCTAGACTTCGATCTCCGCAATCTTCCTGATACAGAAATGATAGTCGGCGCGCGAGTGAGCCTGACGCCGCAGCAGGTTAGCGTCCAGGGAAGTTTCAGCATCGGCACTATTCGGCACCTCGACGCAGCGCGACCACCTCGTATCGCAACTCGGCCCGTCGATCCCTTTCGGTTTAGTTTTGAGGATGTCGCTATTGCACCCATTGTGGCCGATCTTCACCTTGGATTGGATGGCACCTACGACGTGACCGCGGCGGTCGCGGCGGACCACTTGGACGGTTTCACGACAAGCCCACTCGGCCTAATGAATAATCCAACCCGTTTCATAAACAACGCGGTTGTCGGATATTCGGGCTTTATCACCGGGCCACAGCTCGTGGTTGAGACCGCTACCCCTAATGCACTGACGCTCGCGCTAGAAAGCCTGGGCAGTAATCGCTACAGAGCGATCTACAGCTTGCACAATGAGATCAGTTTGCCCCTTGGACTACTGGATATCGAATTCGACCCGACGCTGTATCGCGAAGACACGCTGAACGTATCACTGGTCGGCGATGCCGCCGCCGATTGGACCGCCGAGGTCCTCAATTCCGGCATCGAAGTGCCTGCCGTCGTCACGCTACTCAACAACGGCACAGGACTAAGGGGAGGCCAACGCGCAAGCGGCTTTCAGGTCGAGTTCGACTGGTTGGGTGCGGGACTGCCGGTTGCGCAAGGATACACGGTGTTCGATCCGGCGAACTTTTCGGCGTTGTATTCCGGCGTAGCGGCAGTGACGACACCGGTACCGTTGCCGATGCCGCTCTGGTCATTATTGTCGGGACTGGTACTGTTGCGGAGCAACGTCACTAAGCGGATTGCGAAGAGGAGTGTGACGCCGTGAAAACGACTTACGCGGGTCACCCGTGCGCGGTTCACAAGCGTTTTGACCTGGCTGGCGCGAATAGCTCGGGGCTGCGGTTAAACACTCGTCAAGCCACTCGGGCTTTTATCTACACACTAATCGTTTTGGTAAGTTCATCGGTAACGGCTGCGCCCGACCTTGGCGTCGTGAACTACCAGCTCGTGTCACAGAAGCGACTGAGCCTGACGGTCTACGATTACACCTATCGTGCAACGGTTCGCAACAACGGCAGCGAAGCCACTGGCGTCAACGCAACGCTCATCACTTACCCAGCCGCTGTGACACCTCAGGACGCTACACTCAGTTTTGGCGATGTGGCGGCCAATACGAGCCAGGTGAGCGCGGATACCTTTGTGTTGCGACACAATCGAACGCAGGGCGCATTCGACACAACCAAGCTGTTCTGGACGTTCGATTTTCAGAATCCGAATCTGGGGCTTCTAGATGGCCCACTTGGGCGACCGGCGGTCGAAGCAACCACGGATTACAGCGAGCGAACCGCGACCTACACCCCGGCTCAAATCAGTGAAACGGGTTTCGGCCCGGGTGTCCTCTTCCGGCGCATCTTACGCACCCGCGTGCTTTTGAAGGTGAAGGCGGACGCGACGGTCGCACAGGTAAATGCCGTATTACAGACTCACGGCGCGCGCATCACGTCAATGCTGCAAGGGCATCGTGGATTCTCCGTTGCCATCCCTGACCCGGGTTCTTTGCCAGCGCTCTCGACCGTCATTCAGTCTATGGCCGCTATGCCTGGTGTCGAAATCGTGCTCGAGACCGAGCTTCCGGAGAAGCTTGTGCTACCGCCGAATGACGCGTACCAAGGGGATCCCATCAATGGGAAGGATAGGCTTGCCCATCATTTGGCGGTACGCGTGAACGCCGTCTGGAATGCCCGCGCATTGTTCGAAAAGGCGCGGCTGGCGGGCACCCTACCAGAGATCGTTATCATCGATTGGTTTGGTAAGGGGCCACCCACCGATGCGCGAGGTTTTGATTTTTTACTCGACGCCGGCAACTACGCGATTGCGCCCAATGACCCCAACAACGTTAGTCTCCACGGCTATGGCGTGGCCAGTATTATTGGTGCGTCCTTCGGAGGAAACGATGCCGATCTGACCGGAAATGAGCTACTAGCTGGTATCGCACCGGTTCGGCTAAAGCTCACGGCCGTCGACGAGGAAAGCAGCCCAAGTATTGACGCCGAAATGACCGCGATTGCCTACATTCGAAGCGCTGTAACCGCAAATCCGAACCGTCGCTTCATCCTTAATACTTCCTATGGGAGTCCATTTAGTTCGTGCAAACAACCGCAATTGACCCTCGTCGGATCGACACCCATATTGGAAAATATCTGCCCGGACTTAGAGACATTTGAAACGGCAGCATCACGATATCGCCATTTCAAGGAGACTCAAGAGTGGATCGATAAAGCGCGCCCACTGGAGTCTTTCTTTCTGCACTTCAACTCAGCAGGAAACAACCACCGAGTTCCGTCAGTAAAAAGCGGCCCACTAAAGGCAGCTGGCCAGGCGTTTGTGCAAGAGGTAAATCCCGACGGCACGCTGCGCGTGGACAACACCGGAACGCCTGTTGGAATCGTCGGCCTGAAAAATGTTGTAAACGTTGAGGGGCGCTATGCCGACAACAGCGCTGTGCGGCCAACGCCCACTTGCAACGACACCGTCAGTAAACAAGGAGAGCCGAATTTCAGGAGCTTCTCGCTCGGTGGCGACCTGTCTGCCATCGGTGGAGTGGTGGACAATTATGGCAGCGGGCTTACCGAAACCGGCGTGTACAACTGGGGTGACCCAGTCGTGACGGCCGATACCGGATCCTCGCTTGCGGCACCACAAGCCGCTGGCGCGGCCGCACTGGTCTGGGCCGCGAGACCTGATCTGACGGTAGCCCAGGTGAAGAACATTCTGCTGCGAACGACGTCCGCCGTGCCCGCCGATTGCACAATTGAGAACGGCCTGAATCCTGGGACTTACCATGAGCCGTTGGACGCCTATGCTGCCTTGCTCGCGGCGGACAACCCCGACTTTTTAGCAACTAACGACCTGGGATGCTCAACGCCTGCCGCGACACCAGTACGTACGACCCTATTGGACGTGGCCTACGCTGTGAGCGCTCGCGTCGACCAGCTTGTTGAGATGGGCGATATCGAAGCGGCTCCGGACAAGACAGCCCGCTTTACGCAGGCTGATCTCTACCTCTTCTTGCGCGAGTTCCAAAAGCGACGGGGCGCCACCCATGATTACTCTCGTTACGATTTGAACGGGGATGGTCGGACCGGTGAGCCCCTGGCGGCTCGAAACTATGGACAGTCGCCAATTTCCGTGGATTCTGTGGCCGGCTTCCAACGTTTCGATTTGAATGGTGATGGACAGTTCACGACTGCGCGCCAGACGATTGAGGGAGTTGTCGTGGATTTCGACGAGCGCAACACGTCAGACCTCTCTATATTGGTGTATTACGCCTATAGCCCCTTATACCAAGGCAGTCCCTACGAGCGCACCCTCATGTTGTTGCCGCATTTGGGATTCGCGAATGCACCGAATCGGACTAAACCCTTCCTGCGCAGAATGCAGTTTAACTTGCAGGGATTGACGGCCACGGTCAGCGGCAAAACCGCGCTCGACGAGATCTACTTCCAAGATTTCACAAACGCGCTGATCAATACGTTTGGCACACAATTCATCAGTCCCTGCGGCCAGGAGCGCGGGGCGCCTCTATTCACGGCGACCGTCCTCAGTATCGCCGCGGGCGTTTCCAGCGCGGACGATGTAACGGCGCCAACGTGGTGGGCGTCGCTCTCGCCTAACCGCGTCCCGCCAAGCCAATTCTCCAACGTACGCGCGTTATGCTCGGACTTCATCGCGGCAATTCCGGGTACGGGACGCGTGTTCGCGAATATCACTAAGTTCCCGTCCAATCAGCGCACACTGGAACATCAAACACGTCTCGATCTGGGTGAACCCGACCTGACCGCAGGTGCGGGTGCCTTTACGCCCGGGCCACGACGCCTTGCAACGCAACGAGGGGAATACGGATTTGTGGATACCACAGGCTCACCCGCCTTTGTCGGCAATGGAGTGGGAAACAATTTCTTGCTTGAGTCAGTAAATTTCGCGGGAGACACGCAATACCTGGTTACTGAACGTGGCGCTCAACCGCCGATAGCTCCCGCGCGGTTTGCGGCGCTCTCGAATTCGAGCGTCCCAGCCCCAGCAGCCAGGACCGGCCCAACACTGGTCGTCAAGCCAATTAAGGGGCGTTTCCGATTTTGGCGATGAGTAGTTGCCGCTGAGTTGACGGTAGAATTAGCACTTGTCTATTAGTCCTGCACACTGATGAACGTCAACCGCATTCCCGGATGACGTCGGCTGTTGACGCGGACACGAAAGTGAGTCACTTCCAAGTAGCGCGCCGACGTTATGGTGAGCCAGTCCGGGCCTCCTACTAACCGCGTTATCCTTGCAAATCTACTCAATTTATCTGGCTCACCGAAACGTCGGCACGGTGGCTCATTGTGAGGCCGGCGCCAACAGGCCTCCTTGTCCGGTTTCCGTCTGTTGCCCCTCGGCGTTGTCTGCCGTGGTTGTCGTTTGTGTATTTCAGTTCTGGTAAGTATTTCTGTCCGTCCCGAACGCCTGAGCGCTGCGGGAACTACGAGGGACACGGGACACCACTCCCGTTTCGTGCCGAGTTTTCTGGTTGCTGCCGCGGCACGCGGCATTGGCGTCGATGGCGCTTCCTGTGAGAAGTCTCTCCATCGAGGTGAGCCATTGATCCGAGGCTCTGGGGTGCGTCGAGTTGACGCGATTGCTGAGGGGACCCGCCGAGAGCGGGGAGGGGCAGACCGTGTTGCGTGGTCTGAGATAACGACGTGCCGGGGAGGCCGTCACGTGGGGTTGTCACCTGCGACAGATCCCGATATGCGCGGATGCGCTGGGGCAGTGTGCGCGTCGTCACTACTGGCTGGCGCCGCGTAGTGACGACGCTATTGGCGCAGATAAAGCTGCCGACAGTTGGCGCAAACGCCGAGTCACTGACTGGCGCAGGCGCTAACGATGACGAGGGAGAGAAGCGGCTGACGAAGATCTCCAGCCTTGCGGCCGCCGGCTTGCAGGAGATGAGGCCGGAAGGGGGCGCTCGCGTAAACGAGCTGGGCGATGTGTTAACGGGCATCAACCGGGCTGACTCAGCCAGCGTGAAATCCGTTGAGAAAATAGTGCGACAGACAACGCCTGGTGGCAAGTCCTGCGCGCGCGTTAGCCATTGTTCGATGCTGGTTGCGCCAGCATTCAGTCGAACCCGTGTCCGTCCAGATCCCATTGCTCTTGGCACACGCCGCGCTCGCACGAGCGGGGCCGACACTTTTCATTGCGATTCCGTATCTCCATAGAAGGCCGTCCCGTCGTGTAGATGACGGCGCCGGTCTTTCCAACGTCCAAGCAGTTCCAGGAGATAACGATGATGCAGCAGAAGAACCATAGAGAGCCGGTCATCCTGCGCCGTCCGCAAGTTCAACAACGCACCGGTCTGTCGCGTAGTACCTTGTACCAATACATCAAGGACGGCGAGTTTCCGAAATCCATCGCACTCGGGCCGCGCTCAGTGGGCTGGCTCGAATCCGACATCAGCGATTGGATAGCTGAGCGCGTCAAAATCTCGCGCAGCGCTGATGGCCAGCGAGCGAGGTGATGCCGCCTCCGCCCCTCGTTGGTGACTTGCTGCCCGAGAACTCGCAGGCTTGCGGCGAAGGAAGAGAATGGAAGCCCTAGCGCTGAATCAACGGCGGTTTCCTGACGCAGGCGGGGTGCGTTGGAGTTGAGTGGCTATGTGTCACTCAACTACAGCGCCCTGGCGATACCGCCCGATGCCACGCTAAAGTGAGCGAGCGTGGCATCCAGTGCTGGGCCGTTGATCTCCGGCCACCTATCGTCACCCGCAGCGAATCGACGGATTCCGATCGTTCAACAAGGCCTACCTAGCAACGCGGTTATTCAGCCCTTGAACTCGAGTTACGACTTGGTCCCGACGGTAGATCTGACGGTATGCGAAATTTTCCCTTGAGAATTTACCTCGTAAAATCAACAGTGATACGTCGCAATTAAAAGTGCTACACGGCCCACCATTCTTTTCGCCGAGTTGTGCATGCTGTGTGACACCGCCGGCGGCAACCTGGCGGCGAACCCCAGTCCTCTCACAAATTGTTTTTCTTGCTGCTCGGCGAGTGCACCGCGGGTTCGGCGACATCGCCGCACTCCCGGATACGGATTACAGCGCTGTGACTTGCTTTGGCGCAGGGCTGGCTTGTCGCCGCTGTTGCGCTCGCTTCTGGACCACTGGACGCCCCCAACCTGATGACGCGATAACGTTCCTGGCGTGGCCCGCCGCGGTTTCCAGTTTGATTTTTCACGCAGCCCCGGCAAGCGCCACGCACTGAGTCAAACGCTGACAGACCGAGTCCGGTTCTGACTTTATCTTGAGCAGTCGGGAATATTGAAGGGTCAGGTGCGCAACTTCGGACAAGGTTTCATTGACTTCGAAAGACGCGAGATCTGCCGCTTCGCTCGCGCGTTCGAGCAGCGCCAATGTTGCGGATTCGCGCTCCAGGGCATCGGCGTAGTCGGCGACAATGCGGCTCATGGCGTTGGCCAAGGCGGCACAAAACTGCAGCTTTTGATGGTCGGAGCCGGGCGCGGTCAGGGCGCCGCGAGTCAAGGGGCGCATGGCGGCGATGATGGAATCCGAGAGTTTCCAGCGAGTCCCGATCCCCGCTCCGAGTTCGTGATAGGCCACACCGAGCACCGCGCGCGATTCTGTCAGCTCATCGCTGTGTAAGCGGGCCGTGCGTTGCCGGATGGCGCTGAATTCTTCCGGGAAATAGTGAATGGTCAAAGTCCGACCCAGCTGATTAAACAGCCCGCAGGTAAAAGCATCGGCGCGATTGGCGACACCACAGACAGGTGCGAGCGCGCGCGCGAGTACAGCACTGTGAAATGATTGCAGAAGCGCCTCGCGCAGTTCGGCGCTGCCGAGCTCAAATTCGTTTTCTAGCAGTGCACTAGTGACACACACGCGCACCTGTTCGATTCCGAGTAAGGATACGGCCCGTGCCAGTCCGGATACCTCGGACTTACCAAAGAATGCAGAGTTAGCCATGCTCAAAACACGTTGAGTCAGCGTGAGGTCCTTAGCGAGGATGTTGACCAGACGGCTGGCCGGCGCGAGTGATTCCTCGGCGGTGAGCTCCAGCAACTCACTAATGTGCTGAGATAATGCTGAAAAGCCGCGCTTCACCGACATGCGCCGCATGAGGAAATCGACCGTGCCGTGATCGGCGAGTGCGACGTCTTCATCGCTTTTACGTGGCAATCGGAATTGGTCCAGAGCGTTTTTCATGGCGCGCGCATGACGGTAACGCAGCACTGGATCGCGGGCAGATGCTTCTTTTAGTACGGCCAGGATTTTGTCGTCGACGGCGATGCCAAGTGCGTCGCGCTCTATGGCGGTTTCGTTCAGGATGGCTTCGATGATTGCCCCCGGTGACGCTTGATCGAAACGCCGACGCCCAGTCAGTATTTCGAAAAAGATGCTCGCGAGCGTGAATACATCGGAATGCGACCCGCCCTGCAAATGCGCAAATGGTTCGGGCGACATGTAGCGCAATGTGCCCGCCACTTCCTCCAGTGGCTGATGGTTTTGCCGCAGGACCGATAAACCAAAATCGGTCACCTTCGGTACGCCGTCCCGGTTCAGCAGGATGTTCGATGGGCTCAAGTCTCGATGCACGATGTCGTTTTCATGCAAGTACGCAACACCGGCGAGAATCTGGCTCATCAAGACCACCGCGTCGGCAAAGGGTATTGCCCCGCCGCGGTCGATGCGAGCGCGCAGGGATTCGCCTTCGATGAGTTCGAAGACCAGATAGCTCATGCGATGGTAAGTGCCGATATCGTGCAGGGTGACGATGTTCGGATGTTG
>JANOXY010000030.1:0-2932 GCA_031418675.1 Pseudomonadota bacterium | reverse complement strand
ATAGCGCGCGCGATCGACGGCTATGATCTCGCGCAGCGCCCGCTTGGCTACGCGATGGCGAGTTGTTATCTCGTCTTGCTGATCGGGGCCTGGGCGTTGCTAGTCTGGCGCGCTGAGCAGCGCGAGCTGCCCAGCTGATGTCGCGTATCGGTGCCAAGCTGCTCGCGGCGCTGCTCGTGCTGCTGATCACGCTGCCGTTTGTTTTGTTGATACTGCTCTCTTTGACACGCGACTGGCGCTATCCGGCGCTGTGGCCGCAGGTCTGGCAGACCGATCAATGGTTGGTGTTTGACGAACAGTGGCGCAGCCTGCTTGCGATTACCCTGCAATCATCGTTGCTGGCCACCGTTGTCGCCGTGCTCGCCACCACCGCCGGCTTTTTCACCAGTCATGCCATCGCCCTGCAACGTAATGCACGTCATTGGTTGGCGCTGGCACTCTTGCCCTTTGCCGTACCGCCCGTGGTGTACGCGCTCTGTCTCGGCCAAGGTTTTGCCGCACTCGATCTGAGCGGCCACTACTTCGGTGTCGTGCTTGCTCAGTGGCCGTTCGCCTATGCCTACGCCGTGCTGCTCAGCCACCCCTACTGGACGCGCTACAACCTCGCATTGCATGAACTTGCCCACAGTCTGGGTGCGCGCCCCGGCCAGATCTGGTGGCGAGTGCACTTACCGCTGGCGCGCGGTGTGCTGGGTATCTGCCTGTTTCAAACCGCGCTTATGTCATGGTTTGATTTTGCACTCGTGCGTATGGTGGGTGCGGGCCGCGTGGAGACGCTAACCTTGCGGGTATTTGATTATCTTGGCGCGGGCGATCTACGCCAGGCTGCTGCTGCAGCCTTACTGCTCATTGCACCACCGGCGCTGGCGCTGATGCTCAATCCGCACTTGCTGATCCCGGCGCCGCTGTGGCGAGCACAAACGTGACAAAGGCTCTAGCCCATCGCTGGCTGAGCGTACACGGCTTGAGCAAAACCTATGGCGACACCCCGGTGTTTGCGGGCCTGGATCTCAATCTAGCCCGGGGCCAAACCCTGGCCATCATCGGCCCATCGGGCTGCGGCAAGACTACCCTGTTGCGCATCCTCGCGGGGCTGGCTCGCGCCGATAGCGGCTGCGTGCAAATCGATGACAAGGATGTCACAGAGGCGACACCGCAAGCGCGTGGCGCGGTTTATCTCTACCAAGAACCCCTGCTGTTTCCCCATCTGGATGTGTTCGAAAACATCGCCTTTGGCCTGCGCCTGCGCGCGCTGCCACGGGCCCGGATCAACACTGAAGTTGAAACCATGCTGGTGGCCTTGGAGCTGACCCAGCTGGCGCGACGTCGGCCTGAGAGTCTGTCGGGTGGACAACGGCAGCGTGTGGCCTTCGGTCGCGCGCTGGCGATCAAACCGGCGCTGCTGTTGCTCGACGAACCTTTCAGCAACCTCGATCCCCAGACCCGCGCCAACATGCAGCAGCTGTGCAAGCGCCTCACTCGCCAGCACCACAGCAGCGTGGTATTTGTTACCCACGATCTGAAGGAGGCGCTGATCATGGGTGATGGTTTTGGTCGTCTCAGCCAGGGTCGCTACCACGCCTATCAAGATCGTGCGGCCTTTTGCGCCGATGCCGCCAGCGGCGTGCAAGCGGAGCTGGCATTCTGGCGGGATGGTGCGGCAGGCCGCCCACCACGGGAAAGCTGATGCAGATAGCACTCATCGATAGCGGCGTGGCGGGCACCGAGCAGTGGTATGTTGGTGACAGCACGCATCACTATCGTTGTGAGCGCATCAGTGCCCACTGGCAACCGAGTTTCGACAAGGATGACGTTGTCCTGGTGCCCAACGGTGCCAATCACGTCGCGCTCTATGAACAACGCGCCCAGCTGCATGACTTCCTCGCCCGTGGTGGTGTGGTGCTGTGCTTCTGCGGCTTTTTCACGCCGTGGCTGCCGGGCAATCAATGGCGCCACGACATTGGTCGCGACCTGCGCCAACTTCGTTATGACGTGGTGAGCGATGAATTCGGATTATTCGAAGGCGTCGAGGCCGAAGAACTGTGCAGCGACACACACGGCATTCGTGGCGGCTGGGCCTGCGGCGACATCCAGAGCCACTATGCCGACAGTGTGGTGTTGATGGACAACTTTCAACGTCGCTTGCTGATCGCCGATCGGCGCTCGACAGCGGGCCTGATCATCGCTACCGCGAGCGGCCCGCTGGGCGACGATGCGCCCGACGCCGCGGCCCACGGCGCGCGCCGCCTGTATCGCAACATCCTGCGAGCTTGCCGGGCCCATCGCGAGGCGATACATGACTGAACGCCCCGTCGGTCTGATCTTCAACGGCGTGTGGTCTCATTATGTGCTGGCCACAGCGCCCAAGTATCGTGAGCTGGTGGAGCTCATCTACGTGCACGACCTGCCACACACCGATATCAATCGCCTGCGTGGCCTCATCGTGCCGTTTCAAAGTGATCACGCCGCGCTGGCGGGCTGCCGGGCGCAACTGTATGGCTTTCTCGCCGGCGGTGGACGCCTGGCAGTCTTCGGCGACTCCAGCCATTGGCTGGACGCGCAATGGGTAGACCGGCCGCTGGATAACCACTGGTGGAAAACCCATGCCACCACGCCACCGGTTGCCCACACCCGTTTTGATCATCCTTTGTTCGCGGGCCTGACACCGCGTCAGGCCGGTTTTCATCATCACGGTGTGTATCTGCGCATTCCACCGCAAGCGGATGTATTGCAACGCAGTGCGCAAGGCGAAGTCATCACCTGGCAGAGCATGGCCTATGGCGGCGTATTACTGGCCTCAACCATGGACCCGATCGTTGAACATGCGGTGCAACAGGTCGGGCATCTGGATCACCTGGTCGATCGATTGTTGTGGTGGTTGGGAGGTGTACGTCCCGCGGCGCTGCCTCTTACCCTGGACCCGCAGGTCTTT
>JANOXY010000029.1:0-5970 GCA_031418675.1 Pseudomonadota bacterium | reverse complement strand
AGTTGCACCAGCGCCACGAAGGTCGCGAGCGGCGCCAGATGCGGGATGATGACAAAGCGCACGCGCTCCCAGCGGCTCGCCCCATCGATCATGGCGCTTTCCAGCGTATCGCCCGGCACCGTCTGCAAGCCGGCGTAAAAGTTTGCCTCACATCTATTGGAATCCTCAGGCGATCTGCGCGCGGTGCAGGAGCTGCTGGGACACGCGAATATCTCCACCACTCAGATTTATACCCATCTCGATTTCCAGCGCCTTGCCAAGGTCTACGACGAAGCCCATCCGCGCGCGCGACGCAGGCCCGCGTAAGGGCCATCGTGTACAATCCAAGCCCCATGTCGAACAAATCCTCTGTTGTGTTACACGGTACTACCATTCTGTCTGTACGCCGCGGGCGCGATGTCGTGATTGGCGGCGACGGCCAAGTCTCCATGGGTGACACGATCTTGAAAGGCAACGCGCGCAAGGTGCGCCGCTTATATCAGGATCAGGTCATTGCCGGTTTCGCCGGTGGTACGGCCGATGCGTTCACGCTCTTTGAGCGTTTCGAAGGCAAGCTCGAAGAGCATCGTGGCAATCTCTTGCGCGCGGCGGTGGAACTGGCCAAAGACTGGCGCACAGATCGCATGCTGCGACGGCTCGAAGCCATGTTGGCGGTGGCCAATCGCGATCATTCTTTGATCATTTCCGGCACCGGCGATGTCATCGAACCCGAACACGACATCATCGCAATCGGCTCGGGTGGTGCGTTTGCCCGTGCCGCGGCCCGCGCGCTGCTGGCTGAAACCGATCTCGGGCCCGAAGCCATCGTGCGGCGCGGTCTGGCTATCGCGAGCGAGATCTGCGTCTATACCAATGACCAAGTCACCCTTGAAGCGCTCACGGGTTGAGTCCGAAATCATGGGCACCAGCAACCTTACCCCCCAGGAAATCGTCGAGCAGCTCGACAAACACATCGTTGGTCAGGCCGATGCCAAGCGAGCGGTCGCCATTGCGCTGCGTAACCGCTGGCGCCGCGCGCAGGTCGAGCCCAATCTGCGCAATGAAATCACGCCCAAGAACATTCTGATGATAGGCCCGACCGGGGTGGGCAAGACCGAGATCGCGCGACGTCTGGCGCGTCTTGCCGGTGCACCGTTTATCAAGATTGAAGCGACCAAGTTCACCGAGGTCGGTTATGTGGGTCGCGACGTTGATTCGATCATCCGCGATCTGGCTGATATTGCCGTGAACATGGAACGCGAGCTAGCCATGGCGCAATTCCGCACTCAGGCCGAAGAAGCCGCCGAAGAGCGCATTCTGGATGTGCTGCTGCCCGGCCCACGTACCTTTGGTGAGACTGCGCCCGAAGACAGTTCGGCGACACGCCAACGTTTTCGCAAGATGCTGCGCGAGGGCAAACTCGAAGACAAAGAAATTGAAATCGAGGTTAATGCGGCCAACCCAGGCATCGAAATCATGGCTCCGCCCGGTATGGAAGAGATGACCAACCAGCTGCGCGGCATGTTTCAGAACCTGGGCCACGGTCGAAAGCGCAGCCGGCGTGTGCAGATTTCCAACGCGCGCAAGATGCTCATCGAAGAAGAAGCCGCCAAGTTCATCAACGAAGAGGACATCCGCGCCCGTGCGTTGGACAACCTCGAACAGAACGGCATCGTTTTTCTCGATGAAATCGACAAGGTGGCGCGACGCTCCGACACCCATGGGCCTGACGTTTCGCGCGAAGGCGTGCAGCGCGACCTGCTGCCGCTGGTCGAGGGCTGTTCGATCAGCACCAAACACGGCATGGTCAAAACCGATCACGTGCTGTTTATCGCCAGCGGCGCGTTCCATTTCGCCAAGCCGTCGGATCTGATCCCGGAATTGCAGGGACGGCTGCCCAATCGTGTCGAACTTCTGCCGCTGACAGTTGAAGATTTTGTACGCATTCTCACCGAGCCCGATGCGTCGCTGACGCGTCAGTACAAAGCGCTGCTCGCCACTGAAAACGTGGAACTGGAATTCACCACCGACGGCGTAGCACGACTTGCCGAGATCGCATGCTCAATTAACGAACGCAGCGAGAATATCGGCGCACGGCGCCTGCATACCGTGATGGAGAAATTACTCGAAGCGGTGTCCTTCACTGCGCCGGGACTCGAGGGTCAGCACCTCCTCATCGACGCCGACTATGTAAATCGCCATATCGGCCGTTTAGTGGCAGACGACAATCTTGCCAAGTACATACTCTGATATGGCCAACCATTTACCCACCGACATCAAGCTCCATCAGCAATCACGCAAGCTCGAAGTGAGCTTCGAGGATGGCCAGCGCTTTACGCTGTCCTGCGAATTTCTGCGGGTTTATTCACCCTCGGCCGATGTACGCGGCCACAGTCCGGAGCAGGCTGTGCTGCAACTGGGTAAGGAGCAGGTCAACATCAAAGACATCGAGGCCGTGGGCAACTACGCGATCAAGCTGGTGTTTGACGATGGTCATGACACCGGTTTGTACACCTGGGACTACCTCTACGAACTGGGTTCGCGCCACACTGAATACTGGCGTCGTTACCTTGCCGCATTGGCGGCCGCTGGTGTTGAACGCGCTGCCGATGGCGGCTGAAACGCCGATGGACGCGCAGGACGGCGACGAGAGTCTGTTCGGATATGAGCGTGTTGCGCCGACGGTGAAGACCGCACGGGTCAGACAAGTGTTCGACGCCGTGAGTCCGCGTTACGACCTCATGAACGATCTGATGTCGGCAGGCATGCATCGACTGTGGAAGCGCTTCGCGGTGGATTTGCTGAAGCTGCGTCCCGGCCATGTGGTGCTCGATCTGGCGGGCGGCACAGGCGATATCGCACGGCTGCTGGTGCAACGTTTTGCCGGCCAGAATCGCGTGCTGGTGAGCGACATTAACGCGCACATGTTGTGGCGGGGTCGCGACCGCGCCCTTGATGCCGGACTGGTCAGTGGCCTGGAGTACGTGCAGGGCAATGCCGAAGCGCTGCCTTTTGCCAGCGCGGCTATTGATCGCGTGATCATGGGTTTTGGTCTGCGCAATGTGACCCATAAGCAGACGGCGCTGACTGAGATCGCTCGGGTGCTGAAGCCCGGCGGGCGCGTTGCGATCCTCGAGTTCTCGACGGTCAAGACGCCGCTGCTGGCGCGCGCCTATGATTTTTATTCTTTTCAGGCCTTGCCGCGACTTGGTCAACTCGTTGTCGGTGACAGCGCCAGTTACCGGTATCTTGCCGAGTCGATCCGGGTTCATCCCGACCAAGACGCGCTGAAGTTCATGATGGAGCGGGCCGGTTTCGAGGGTGTGCGTTACTTCAACCTGCTGGCGGGTATCGTCGCTGTGCATGTCGGTTGGAAGTACTGAGATGTCGGCCGGTGCGCGTCGCGGTGGTGAGTCCGAGTTTGCCGATCCGCTTTTGACAAAACTGGAAGAGATTCTATCGCGCGCAGTGTCGCGCTTGCTGAAGACCAATGCCGACACCACGACCCGCCTGGTGGCGTTGCAAGGGCAAGTGATCGAAATTGCATTGCGCGATAGTGCACGCAGTGCCTTTGCCGTGGCCGGCGCCCATGGTGTACATCTGCGGCGTCGCCATGATGGGCCGGTGGCAGTCAAGGTCAGCGGCCGTTTTGCCGATTTCATCGCTTACGCGCGCGCCAGCAGGCGCGGTGATTCGCTGGGCGCCGGACGTATCGAGATCGCCGGCGACCTCGCCGTGGCGCAACAGGTGCAGGCGTTACTGGCGGATCTCAAAATCGATTGGGAAGAACTCCTCTCGCGCGCGATCGGTGATGTACCTGCCCATCAAGTCGGGCGTGCCGCGCGTGCCGTATTTGCCTTCGGTCGTGAAGCGTTCGCAAAGCTTGAGCGCGACACGGCCGACTATCTTCACCACGAGAGTCAACTGGTACCGAGACGCGAGGACCTCGATCAATTCGGCCGTGCGGTGTTCAGGCTGGCCGATGATATCGATCGCCTTGCGGTGCGTGTGCAACGCCTGCGCGAACGCAAGCCGCCAGTATGATTCTAGTGCCGCAATTTCTGCGCGTGCTGGCGATTGCGCGAGTACTGATTCGGCACGGATTTGATGACCTCATTTTCCAGACGCCGATGTTCGCGCCCTTCGGCTTCATTCTTTATCTGCTGCCATGGAACTGGCGCCGCCACAAATACTCCCCGCGGGCACAACGCTCCCGTGAGGTGCTGGAAGATCTCGGGCCTTTGTTCGTCAAGTTCGGCCAAATCCTGTCCACGCGTCGTGACCTGTTGAACGATGAATTTGCCAGTGAACTGGCCAAGCTGCAGGATCACGTACCGCCATTTCCGGGCGCCCAGGCGCGACAGATCGTCGAGCGTGCTTATGGCTATCCGCTCGAGCACGTTTTTGCGCTATTCGATGAGACGCCGCTAGCCTCGGCGTCGATCGCACAAGTGCATGTTGCGCGTCTGCTGGACGGGCGCGAGGTCATCGTCAAGGTCGTGCGGCCTAACTTGCGGCATACCATTGGCCAGGACATCAAGCTCATGTACATGTTGGCCGATGCCGCTGAGCGCTTGTGGACCCGGGGGCGTTTGCTGAAGCCGCGTATGGTGGTGGCGGAGTTCGAAAAGACACTGCTCGACGAACTCGACATGATGCGTGAAGCGGCGAACTGCTCGCAACTGCGGCGCAATTTTGCTGATTCAGATCGCATGTATGTGCCGGAGGTCTTCTGGGACCATACCCGCGAGAACGTGCTGGTGATGGAACGGGTTACCGGCCTGCATATCAACGATACAGAAGGGCTGCGACGCGCTGGCGTTGATCTCAAGACACTGGCTGAACGTGGCGTTGAAATCTTTTTCACCCAGGTCTTCCGTGACCATTTTTTCCACGCCGATGTGCACCCGGGCAATCTTTTTATTCTGCCGGGTGAAAACGGCGCAGGGCCGCGTTACGCGCCCGTCGACTTCGGCATCATGGGTTCTTTGAGCGAATTTGATCAGCGCTACCTGGCTGAAAATTTTTCAGCTTTCCTCGATCGAAACTATCGCCGGGTGGCGGAACTGCACGTCGAATCCGGCTGGGTACCCAGCCGCACGCGGGTCGATGAATTCGAATTCGCGATTCGAGCAGTTTGTGAGCCGATCTTCGATCGACCCATGAAAGACATCTCGGTCGGCAATCTACTGCTGCGGTTGTTTCAGACTGCACAGCGTTTTGAAATGGAGATCCTGCCGCAGTTGTTACTGCTGCAGAAGACCATGGTCAACGTTGAGGGCATCGGCCGCCAACTGTATCCGGAGCTCGACCTGTGGCGCGCTGCGCGGCCGTCGCTGGAAAAATTCATGCTGGAAAGAGTCGGTGTGCGACGCCTGTTCAGCGCTTTCAAGGCTAACGTTCCGCACTGGATCGACCGGCTGCCGGAACTGCCGATGTTGGGTTTCGAAGTCCTGGATCAATTGAAGAGCGGACGGCTCAAGGTCCAGACCAACGATCCCAAGCTCGATGAGATTCGACTTGAGATCAGGGCCATGCAGCGGCGTCTGGTACTCGCCCTGGTGGCGGTCGGCTGTGTGGTATGCGCAGCCATACTGTTGGCGGTGAAGGGCTCGGCAACCACCCGCCTGGGGCCGCTGCCGCTGGGCGTGTGGTTGATCGGTGCTCTGGGCGCGATTGCCGGCTTTGCGTCGCTCAGGAGCAGCTCGCGCCGGCGTTAGTCGCGCCGCCTGTGCAGCCCTCAGGGCGCGGCGACGCTGCGTTTGCTGTTCAGCATCGTCATGCCCTTGAGCATGTTCAGCGCTTCATACAATTCGTAATCGCGTTCGGCCAACGAACCTTGCTCGCTGCTGGCATTGTCTTCGTCCTTGGCGGGCGAAGGCTTGGGTGTAGCAGGCGAGGTAGTTTTGTTTTTGTCGGTAACCGGATTGGCGAGATGCCGACTCAGATCCGCTTCCTTGATGATTTCGCCGCCGGTGGTCTTAATCGTTG
>JANOXY010000028.1:0-3527 GCA_031418675.1 Pseudomonadota bacterium | reverse complement strand
AGTGCCGATGTCGTGCAAGGTTACGATGTTCGGATGTTGCAGGCGGCTGACAATGCGAGCCTCACCCGCGAGCACACCTTCGTTATCCGTTGCGCTCGGTTTCAACAGCTTGAGCGCGACATCACGGTCGAGCTCGGTATCAAGTGCGAGCAAAACGACACCCTCGCCACCTTTACCGAGCAGTCGTTTTATGGCGTAGCGTCCAATACGCTCCGGCAATACTTGTTTGGGGGATGTTGCCACACGCGCTCCGTCAGCCCGGCCGTTGGACCAAAAGCGGCAGCTGAGGGGGCCAACTTTAATGTCGGCGAGCAGTGGTGCAGTTCAATGCAGACGGGAGTCGGCCTTACCTTGGCCCAGAGTGCCGGGCCCGGCCTGACTCACGCTGCTCGGGGCCACGCTGGCGTGGTGCATCACCAGCCGCCAGCCGTCTGACAATCGTCGGTAGATGTTGGTGGCCAGTATCGATGAATGCAGTGCCGGGGACGCTGATATTCTCTTCCAGCAGATGGATACGTTGGCTAGCGTCGCCGCTCACGATCCGGCCACGCAAGGCGAAGCTCCGCGGTAGAGCGCCGCTAAGGATTTGGGCCCAGCTTTGCCGGATTTCGCGCAATCCCATTAGACGCGGTCCGCCCGGATGGATGCAGACGATGTCATCCTGGGGCGCCCAGACTTGCATCATGTCCTCAAGCGCACCGGCGCTGAAGGCCGCGTAGAACGCGTCCTCAGCGTCTTCGGAAGCGTTAAACACAGCCCCAGCCTGGCTTACTTCGCTTGCGGCGCTGCCGCACCCGTCGGCGCAGCAGCGTCGGGTACTGGATATCCTGCCCGACTGAGCGCGCTGTCAAGGGCCGCTCGGTTGTAGCCCTGTAGCGCCGTGGCGCCGATCAGGACGGCCGGCACGGACAAGTCGCCAGTCTTAGTTTTAAGTTCGGTTTGGATTGTCGCGTTGTCCTGAACGTTTTTTTCAGTGAATGGCACGCCGCGCGTACTCAACACATTGCGAACCAAGTCGCAGGGGTCACAATTCGGGACGCTATAGACCACGACCGGGTTGGCAGCGGCAATTTCCTCGACAGTCTTGGCCTTTTTGGCAGAAACGCCGAGTAGGACCTTGTCCCCCGCTTTGGTGGAACCGGGCGGGCATTTGTCTCGAAATGAAGCGTTGCCTGCGCCATCAATACACTCCAGGACCGTGACCGCCGCCGAGGCCGTTAAAGTGGCAAGCGAAAACATCAGTACGCCGCCGGCAATGAGTATTTTCATTCGACCTATCTCCCTCTAAGTAAAGAAATTTTGTCCGTGGCCTGGGTTCCGCCGAGTATATCAGCGAAGGTCGACCGCGGGACTGCATCAGGGCTATCAAGTCGCCATGGCTGCTCCTATAATAATCGGGCACATCGATCACCACCGCTCCCGGCAGGGTCCCCGTGACCTCTCTCCCGGTAGGATTTTGTTGGTAGCGGCCGCTATGGACTTCACCACAGCGCTCGCCACCGCGACCGATGTACCTAACAGGGCGAAAGTGGCGGAATCGGTAGACGCGCTGGTTTTAGGTGCCAGTGGGGCAACCCGTGAGAGTTCGAGTCTCTCCTTTCGCACCAATATTGCAACGCAGTGTTTAACGCCGCAGACGCGCGAACCCCCGCTCGCGGTAACGGCCCACATATCGGCAAATTGCTTCAAATGCATATATCTGTAGAAAAATCGAGCCCGCTTGGCCGCCGGATGACCGTTGAGGTCCCGGAAGAACGCATCGCAACAGAGGTGCAGACCCGTCTCGACAAGCTGACTAAAACGGCACGTATACCAGGCTTTCGCCAAGGTAAAGCGCCGCAAAAGGTGGTTCGTCAGCAATTCGGTCCGCGCGTTCGTGATGAAGTGGTCGGAGAAATATTGCAGAGCAGTTTCGGTGAGGCAATGAACAAGGAAGACCTGCGCCCGGCGGGCCAGCCTGTCATCGACAAGGTGGAAAACACGCTGGGCAACGGCCTGCGCTATACCGCTGTTTTCGAAGTCTTCCCACAATTCGAGCTCGCGCCGTTCGAGCAGATTAAGTTGGTGCGCAAAACCTGCGATATCGGCGACGCAGACGTGACCATCATGATCGATAAACTGCGCGAGCAGAACAAAGAATGGCTGGCAGTAGAACGACCGGCGGCAGACGGCGATCAGCTGACGATAGACTTCTTAGGAACCATCGAAGGTGTGCCCTTTGAAGGGGGCAAAGGCGAGAATTTCACGGTGCAGCTTGGTTCGGGATCAATGATTGAGGGCTTTGAAGCCGGCCTGCTCGGCAAAGCTGCGGGCGAGCAAGCTCCGCTGGACCTGCGCTTTCCCGATGAGTATCGCAACACCGAGTTGGCTGGCAAGCCGGTGCGATTCGAAATTACGGTGACAAAGGTGTCCGAATCCCTATTACCTGAGATTACCGATTCGTTCATAGAGAAATTCGGTGTCAAAGAGGGCGGTATTGAGGCGTTCCGTAAAGAAGTCCGGCAGAACATGGAAAAAGAGCGCGAACGTGCGCTGCGTCAGCAGTTTACGGCCGAAGTGATGGACAAGATGGCGGCCGCGAACGATTTCGAATTGCCGAGCAGCTTGATTCAATCGGAAGCGCAACGACTGCGCCAGCAGGTTGCGCGCGAGATGGCAATGCGCGGGCTGAATCCGAGCACCGCAATTTCTGAATTTGAGAATTCGGTACTCGCCCAAGCCACCAAGCGGGTCAAGCTGGGCCTGGTCATGGCCGAAATTGTAAAGACTGCGCAGCTCAAACCGGACACAGCGAAGGTGCGCCAAACCATTGAAGGCATGGCTGCGAGCTACGAGGATCCGGCTGCCGTGGTCAAGTGGTATTACGAGAACCCAGAACAACTTCAGCAGATAGAAGGCATGTGCCTGGAGGACGAGGCGGTGAACTGGATCGCCGGAAAAGCGCAAGTTACCGAACAGTCAGTCGCGTTTGACGCTTTGATGAATCCGGTGCAGACTGACAACACGACCGAGGCAAGTACCTGATGTCGATAGAACATTCCGATTTTCGCATGCAGGCCAGCAGTCCGCGAGCGCTGAATCTCGTGCCGATGGTGGTCGAGCAATCGGCGCGCGGCGAGCGTGCATACGACATCTATTCGCGCCTGTTGAAAGAACGCGTGATATTCCTGGTCGGACCGGTCGAGGACTACGTTGCGAACGTCATCGTTGCGCAGTTGTTATTCCTTGAGTCGGAGAATCCTGACAAGGACATTCACCTCTATATCAATTCGCCGGGTGGATCGGTTTCAGCTGGCCTCGCCATCTACGACACCATGCAGTTCATCAAGCCCGACGTCGGCACGATCTGCATGGGCCTCGGAGCGTCGATGGGCCAGTTCCTGCTCTGCGCCGGTGCGGCCGGCAAGCGGTTCGCCCTGCCCAACGCCGAGATCCTGATGCACCAGCCCCTTGGCGGCATCCAGGGTCAGGCCACCGACATCGCCATCCAGGCCGAGCGGATGAAGCACATCAAGCTCCGCATGGCC
>JANOXY010000027.1:0-12880 GCA_031418675.1 Pseudomonadota bacterium | reverse complement strand
CTCGAGGAGCGGGTCGGTACTGCCTAGTCGGATGATGTTGACTGAATTGCCAGTGCCGGCGCGCACTCGCGTGCTGACGGCGGTGCCTGCCTGGACCGCCCACATGGCGCGCGGTAAGCGCGGCCAACGTTCCCGTAACGGCAGGACAAAGGGCAAGTGGATATGCCCGCCTGCCACCAAATCCGCACCGGCCACAGCCCAACGCTGCACGGCAGCCTCGTGACCATGCAGCAGGTTGTGTTGGTCTTGCTGTCGCGTCACGGCAACGGGATGGTGCATGAGGATCATGCGCCATTGCGCCGGGTGTGCACGTTCAAGTCGAGCGACCACGCGTTCGATTTGGGCGAGCGACAGTTCGCCGTCCACATGCCGATAGCGGCGGGTGGTATTGAGCGCGATTACCAGCACCTCATCATTTTCGAATTCCGGTTCGAGCTCGCGACCAAAAGCCCGCATATAACGTGCGTAAGGGGAAATCAGTCGCATCACTAAATTGAAGAGGGGGATGTCATGGTTGCCGGGGATAGCGACTATAACGGGTACCTGCAGGCGGTTGATAAACCCACGTGCGCATGCGAACTGCGTAGTGGTCGCACGCTGTGTGATATCGCCGCTGAGCAGTAGCACGTCGGGACGCTGTTCGTGAACGAGATTCACTAGCGCATCAACCGCAGCTGGTTGGTCGGTGCCAAAATGAGGGTCGGACGCATGCAACAGTATGGTCATGCATTGTGGCACTCGGTTGCCAGCCTGGCTGGGCACATCAATAGCAGCGGATCCGGCGACACGCTAAACGTCAGCGGGAATGTTTGCCACGAGATCTCGCCGTCGGTAGCAACCTTCACCCGTCGCGGCCTTCCGCGTTGTGGCTGGAATACCGTCAGCTTGCGGAAGGCGAAATTGACCACATTCTCGGCCGCGCCCAGTTGGCCGAACGCGCCGCGTACCAACAGACCCAACATCGCACTTTGACTCACCGGTTTAAGCATGATGCCGGCTAACTGGCCGGCGTTGATTGCGTTGGCCTCGGCGAAGCCAAGTTGCTCCATCTGCAACGCGTTGTTGCCAATAAAAAGAGTGGGGGTACGCACGTCATGCGTCGCACCCTGCAATTCGATGCGCAGATGCAAGTTTCGGCCACTGCGCAATAAGGTGGATAAGCCCGCACCAAATGCCACCAGTCGACTGCGGCCAAACTGTGCTTTCCACGCTTCCCGATCCTCGAGCAACTTCGGGTACAGGCCGAGGCTGGCATTGACTAGAAAAATCTGTCCGTTGACCAGTCCCACCTGCACTGGTCGAGCCGTTCCATAAAGTAGTGTCTGCAGCGCTTCGTTGAGATCGGCCGTTATGCCGTGGGTGCGACTGAAATAATTGAAGGTGCCCTGCGGCAGGACACCGAACGCACAGCCGCTGCCGAGGGTGGCTTGCGCGACCGCGTTAATGGTGCCATCGCCGCCGGCCGCGACCACGATGCCGTTCGACTGGCGGGCGCGGGTGACCGCTGCGCTGGCTAACTTAGGTATGTCCTGTGGGTCCTTGATCACCATCAGATGCACCTCGCGTGACGCATCGCGGCAGGCACGCTCGATGCTTGCACACGCCGCCTCTCCAGACTCATGCCCGGCGGCAATGTTGACTATCACAAAAAGGGGCGGCGCGGAAAAAGCGGCTGTTTTGGCTTCGATGGGCGCAGTGGATGGTGGTTGTGTCATCGTTTCAATTAGGACCTCGGCAGACGGAGCATCGATGGTTAGGCTGCCGCCGTCGATTCCTTGGGTAATGATCCTTGAGCGCGCTGGGTTCATCCGTTCGTTTGCACACGCGGTGGCGGAACTTGGTGTCCTGGCGTCGTATAGGTGCGCGGACCCCACGATCGTTGAGTCTTTCAGGGCCAGCATGGACATCACCCTAACCATAGCGATCGCGGACATTGAAGTACGATTCGCTACCAGACTAGGCGTAGCCGCCGCATTTGGTCTCACCACGCGCTGATCAGCAGCAGGAAAACCATTTTGTCGGCAGCTGATACGGTCACCCGACCAGGGCTTATCGGTTTGACCCCGGTGCCGTCAACTGAAACTGGCCCAGAACCAGACCCAACGAAAGTGCATAGGGGGCCCGCGTGTCATGCGGCAGCCCACTATCTATTGCCTTGACATGAATCAAAACGGGCGCTCGAAGACAGACGTAGTCCGCCGTTCCAATCCTCATGGTGAAGGACTATTCGCAGCTCATCATCCGGCTTAGCACAAAGCCAATGCCCATGGCGATTCCAAAAGACATGACAGGACTGCTGCGCACGTAGTTGCCGCAGGCCAGCGGCAAACTCGTTCGCGCGTGCCGCACGTGGTTTGCTTGTGCGCTAAGTGCATCGATTACCTGACCGACCGCCAGGCCACGCGGACAATGCAGATTCACCAGCCTAGGTGCGTTGGCAAGCACCGCAACATCCGCGGTAGTAGCCGTCCCACTGGCCTGACCGGCCCGCGTAAATTTGATGTGCCCACGCACGCGATGCTGGTGCCTGCTGACCCGCCTGGAATTTTGGCCAGTGAAAAATACCCTCGCACGGAATTCTGCGTTGTGCGTATGAGTGATACCGCACGGAAGATAAGCCAGTGTACTGATGAGACTAAATGCCGCCCTTACGAAGGGATAGTTGCACAAAACGGACCTGCGTTCTTGTTGCATATGGTTCGATGACCCGACCACTTCTTTCGATCCTCATGGAAAAAAACCTGGATATTCAGGTTTGTCCCTAAATATTGCGCGGCGGTTGCAACGACTTAGTTTTGATCCTCTGTCAGAAAAAGCGCAATGGATAAAACAACACACCCGTTAAACACGCGCGATGCGATCAATCGTGCGACGAATGATTTGATTAGGCGAATGGTGTTACACGAAACAGAAGCAATGGGGTTATTTTTTGACTCGACCCTGGCGTTTGTATACGGCCACTCAATCAGTGTAATTCATGACCCTGAACAGGCAGAAGCTGTGGTCGCAGACACGTATTTATACGTATGGAAACACGCCATTCATTACAATACTACGTGGGGCTCACCTCTCGAATGGCTGCTGGAGATAGCGGACGCGCAGGCACGCGACCGTATGACGGCATTGGGTGATGCAACAGCGTCCATAACAATTCCATCGCAAAAGTCATTCGCGCCAAAAACGAGAAGCGTTGAACCGCGAGGCTAACGGTTAATGGCCACCTCGCGTTTGGAGCAGACTGCGCAGTCCACTTTTGAGTGATCGATTTCCACTATCGGCGACCCTTTCTACTGGTTTCGCCTGGCGGAAAAGCAATGACGCAGGGTGGGCCAGCGAACGGAAGCGGTGGTAACGGACCACTATCGTGGGGTTCTTTGCGAGGAAGGGCCATGGAGACAATCACCGCTAGATTCAAGCACAGCACTGACGCAGCCAATGCGGTAATGGCACTCAGGCGTTCCGGGTTTGTGATGGGGCCCCAGATGCCCTTCGCGACCGACACAGAATTCGATCTATCAGCACACGCCGCGGTCTCCCCGGGTGCCGAAGAGTCCAGCTCAAGCGCGAGTAAAGGCGCCGCCATCGGCGGACTGCTTGGCGTAATCGTGGGGTTAACGCTTACACCGTTGGTAGGCCCGGCTGGAGCAGTCGCCGGTGCGGGTGTTGGCGCCTACACCGGTTCACTGGTCGGAGCATTAGCCGGCATGGAGGAGACCAGCAACGACCAAGCGCAGGAGACCAGCGCATCGCTCACGGTTTCCGTCGCCGACTCAGCCGGAAGGATCCGCGTGCTGGAGATCTTGCATGAGCATGACGTGGAACACGTCAGCGAGGAGTAATTCGCTGGGCTGAACCCTTTAATTGAGTAGACCGAGTGCCGACCAATGGTCTGCACTCAAGTCTTCCTTGAGCAGCTAAGCAGGACTCGAACGAACCTGTAGAGGTGGATGCGGCGCCGCCAACCAGTACGCCTGCCGAGGGTGCGCGGGCGCTGGTTATGGAAGGTCGGGCAGGGCCTGGTTCCGCGGGCGCACCAGGGCCGACAAACGTGGCGCACGCCATGGCCCCACCACCGCCGGACGTGTGCCTATTCCTGCACACGCGGGGTGGTAACCAGCGACGAGCAGAGCTATCAGTCCTTTTGCTCGCGGACCATGTCGGCACTGTCTTCGAGGGCGTCGGCTTTATGCTCGGAGGTATCGCGTGCGGCTCCCGCGGCGGCCTTGGTGCTATCACTATTAAGACCTGGATCACGGGCTTCGGCCGCATCAGCTTTACGTTCGCCGGCGTCGCGCACCTGATCCGCACGGTCTTCCAATTTGTCGGCTTTATTTTCCAGGGTCGTTTCGCGCTTATCTTCCTGACGGGAGTCGCAGCCATTAAGCGAGGCGACCAGGCCAACGAGCACAATGAGATGTGCGAATTTATTCACGGTGTTAAGTCCTAATTGTTGATGCGTACAGCAGACGCAAAACTAGCCAGCCGCTTTAAGTGCGTCTGTGCGTTACAGCACATTGGTGCGAAATTTAAGAAACAGAAACTGCAATTGCGCCAGCAAGCAGTACATACGCCTTGCGGAAAACCGTGGCCAAGATGCGGTCCCCAGCTGTTTTTCTCCAAATGCAGTCGTGAATGTCGGGCTGACAGAACTGCCGAGACCACGCCTAGGCAAAACCGAATGCACAACGTATCAATACCAGCACTGGCGCTCATGGCTGCGACTAACGCGCAGACGCAGTCGTGTTGGGCATCGTGTGTTGCCGACCCGGCATCGCACTGCCGGGTGCTCCCTAACACTCGCGCATGAAGGTGCGCGCTCAGGGTGATGACTGAGGGTCAGGCCCTGGCGGGCAGGAGTCAACGGCCATCGTTCTAGCGAAGAAATGAGCCATGACGGCTGCTGCCATTGCATCGAAAAATATGCCATCGCTTCGATTCGACACAGTTGGTGTGAACTAAAGCAAGTGATCCTCTCGCATGCCGTAGTCGCACATGTGCTGCGAATTCGCTTGTGCAAGGTCCGCCTCGCCACCCCGCTAATGTCCGCAAGCCTGCGGGCGGATTGGTGTGTCTCTCCATGAACGGTTTTATCGATTTGCACGAGGTGTGGCAACGCACAGATAAGCCCAGCGAACACGATTAGCCTGCTTCGCAACACTAGTGCACGACACAAAACCAGCACCGGAGTGTCCCTGTAACGTGATTGGCTAAAACAACGCCAATCGATACAGAGAGATTTCAATTGTGCCGTAGCAAGGATAGACCGAGTAGAGATAGCGCCAATGCTGCCGACTTATCGTGTGGTACTGGTTTGCTGAGTATTAACGTTCACCGCGTGGAACAAAAGTTGCGCAACCCGACAACGGAGAATGGCATGAAAAACGTGTACACAATCCTTGCAAGTGCAGGCTTAGCCCTGTCAATTGCAGCGACCACGGCGCTGGCCGAGGGCGCGGACAGTCGTCCTGCGCAGGCCGCGTCTGGCGCGAACAACGCGGCGCCAGACGGCACCAAGGCAGACAACACTGCTCGTAACGAGCGCGACAATAACCAGCAGACGTTGACACCCGATGAACAGTCATCGGCGCCGCGGGACCTTGCCATCACCACGCGCATCCGCGAAGCCCTGGTAGCCGACGACTCGCTTGGCACAAACGCAAAAAACATCAAAGTGATTGCGGTCAACGGACATGTCACGTTGCGTGGGCCGGTAGGGAATGCGGAGGAACATGCGAAAGTCGTGGCTATAGCAAAAGGTATTGTCACGTCGACGGACGTTCACGATGAGATCGAACACAAGAACTGAAGTCGGATTAGGAAGACGAAATTTAACCTGGATGAGGAACGAGTAATGTCAAAATCAAAATCGGTGTATGGCATTTTGCCGGATGAATCGTGTGCAATTCGGGCGACGGACGCCCTCAAAATCGCTGGATTCTCTTCCGACGATATCTCCGCTTTGCTGCCGGACAAAACCGGGACCAAAGACTTTGCGCACGAACAAAACACCAAGGCGCCGGAAGGTGCCGCTACGGGTGCTGGTGTCGGTGGCGTAGTAGGTGGTGGGTTAGGATGGCTTATGGGTATTGGTGCTCTCGCCATCCCGGGGGTGGGGCCATTTGTCGCTGCAGGACCGATCATGGCAGCCCTGAGTGGTGCGGCGGCGGGCGCAATGGTAGGCGGCCTGACGGGCACCCTGATTGGCATGGGTATTCCAGAGTTGGAAGCAAAAAGATACGAAGGCAAAGTTAAGAACGGTAATATCCTCATGGCTGTTCACGCACAAACCAGTGCTGAAATCGACCGCGCCAAAGAGATCTTCAAGAGTTCGGGTGCTGAGGATATCAGCTACGCCGAGGAGGCTTCTGCCCGCTAAGGGTTTTGAAAGATAACTCGTTTGTTCGGCACTGTCGGCCGCCGCATAGGCGGTGGCCGACGGCACCTTCCTAACGTATGTCCGCCCCTACACGTAGAACAGCCACCGATGCGCTCACCCTCGTCGCCGGCGTAGCACTGGCTTCGTTTGTCATCGCGATGCTGTATATCGCGCGCGACATCCTCGTTCCCTTAACGCTCGCCGCGCTGTTTGCCTTTCTGCTTGCGCCCGTGGTCACCCGGCTCGAGCGCTGGGTCGGCACAATCCTGGCGGTCCTTACGGTAGTCGCGATCATCTTTGCCGCGACGCTGACCGGTGGCTGGGTCTTGACTCGGCAGGTTGTCGATTTGGGAGCTAAGCTGCCGGACTACAAGGTCAACATCGTGGGTAAACTGCGTGCGCTGCGCTCACCGGCGTACGGTGCGTTGTCGACGTTTTCCGACGAGGTCCAGGATTTGCGCGGTGAGTTGCCAGGCGGTGTCGAGCAGGCACCGGCGGCGGCTGACTCGCCGAAGACTGGGCTGCCTGTCGGCGTCACTGGTTCTATTCCAGCAACAGCGCCGATTTTTCCCGCCCATACCCATGGCGATGAGCCATTGGGCGCCCGGCCGTTAGACTTGATACAGGCCGTTGTGGCGCAGATCGTGGGGCCACTTGGCACCGCTGGACTGGTGCTGTTCTTGGTCGTCTGCATGCTTCTGCAGCGCGAAGACTTACGTAGTCGCTTCGTTCGTCTCGTCGGCCAGGGCCACATCAGCGTGACGTCGCGGGCCATGGAGGACGCCGGTCAGCGCGTCTCGCACTATTTGCTCTTGCAGCTCGTAGTCAACGTCACGTATGGCCTGGCCGTGGCTGTTGGCCTCTACTTCATCAGCGTACCCAACGCATTTTTATGGGGTGGGGTCGCCACGGTGCTGCGTTTTATTCCGTATGTCGGGCCTTGGATCGCGGCGAGTTTTCCAGTCGTGGTGTCGCTGGCGGTGTCGCCGGGCTGGAGCATGCCGCTGTTGACCATCGGTCTGTTCGTGGTGCTCGAGTTGTTGAGCAATAATCTCATGGAGCCGTGGCTTTATGGCTCGCGCACAGGCGTCTCGCCCATCGCCCTGATCGTGGCAGCGATCTGCTGGACGTGGTTATGGGGCCCGATGGGACTGGTCCTGGCGACGCCGATAACAGTGTGTCTGGTGGTTATCGGCCGCCACGTTCCGCGACTGGCCTTCTTAAGCGTGCTGCTCAGCGACGAAGATGCGCTGTCTCCTGCCGAAGACTGCTATCACCGGCTGCTCACGACGAGTGAAACGGATGAAATGGATTTCATTGAAGCCTATCTCAAAGCCAATTCGCTCACGGCCTTGTATGAAGCCGTCTTCATTCCGGTGATCACGGCTGCCGAGATTGACACTCGCGAAGACGCCCTTGCGCAGGAACAACTGTTACAGCTACATCAGAGTTTGCGCGACATCATCGAGGACTTCTCTATGCGGCCGCTTGTGGCGGCGTCAAAAGACGACGACAACATCGTTGCGTTGACTCCTGCTCCTAGACCAGCGGGGCGTGTTATCTGTCTGCCGGCACGCGCCGAGCGCGACCAACTGGCGTCGGCGATGGTGGCGCATCTGCTGACACTGCAAGGCTGCGACGCATTGACCGCTCCGGGCAAGCTGGGTGCCGACGAACTGATGGCGTTGGTGGAGAACTCCGGCATCGACGTCGCGTGTATTTCGGTAGTCGTGCCATCGACAGTGATCCATGCGCGTTATCTCTGTCGGAAGCTGCGTTCGCGGTTTCCGAACCTGCAAATAGTCATCGGTTTGTGGGGTGCAACGGCAGGTGTTTCTCAAGCGATGGCACGCTTACGGGATTCAGGCGCCGATGAAGTGCTGACATCGGTGGCGGATGCGGTCGCGCAAATGGCCAGGTCTGGAACGCCGCTCGAGCTGGCGCTGAGCGGCGGGATTTAGCACGACGTCTGGTGGCGCTGCAGAGGTCGAATGCGCGCGATGCACACGTAGCGCCGGTGTTCGATTGTTTTGTATTCAAGCTTGCGCGCATCTTCGCTGGGCCCGACAGGGCGGTTTTCACCTGTCGATTGTCAGGGGGTGATGTATGTATTCGACACCAAACCGCGCCAATTCGACGCGCGCAATGCGCCGACCTGCTGGAATCCGCCACCGAAAAAATGGTGGCCGCTGGCCGTAGCTCGTCTTAACCGGGCGTGCTGAGCAAGGCGCGTTGAGCCGCAAATCTACATGCGCAACGGATACATCGCCTTCGCGATACACACAGCGCTCTGTTCGTCAAAATGACAATCCTTGAACGGAAGTGCGTATGGCGTTACGCGTCCTCCGATTTCGTTGCCTATTGCGACGACAAAGTATTTGACCCGTCCAGTTACAGAGTCGAGCACAACGTCGTTGATTTCGCCTTCAATGTGGCCGTCGGGAGCGACAACGGTCGTCCCAATCCAACTTGAATCATTAAGTGACGCAAACATACCGGTATGGGGGTGTGAAATCATAACGTCCTCCGTAGAAGCATTTAGTCGATGGGTACCGCTGCCGTTGTTCCTGAACGAGTCATGAGGCAGGTACTGATCGTGGATGCCTCGCAAAGAAGTGTAGTCGCCCTGACCGGGGCGCACCGTTGGTCAGCGCACGCAGATTATGTTCGCTGCCTAACTCCGAGTCGCGCAAAGGCATGGCAGCCAGTGCGCTGCGCTGACGGTTTTTTCGGTCTATCAATGGTGCGGCTGAGTGCAAGGCGATAACCGCGGGTTCGATTGTGGGCGATGGGTGTAACGCGCGTTCGAGTTAGGTGACTACTTGCGGCAGCTGGGTCACTAGGTCCTCGAATGTTTTGTAAGCCGCCCCATAGACCTCGTCTGCCTTGTTTGTCTTCATGCAACCCTGCGCCTGGGAGGCGCCCGGGATTTTTGTGGTGGCTGCCGCCTATGGGCGCTGATCGAGCCTGGCACTGGCTGCAGGTGCGACGCCGATTGAAATACGAGCGAGGTAAACCAGGCTCACACCACCGCACCAAACAGTGCGCCAGTGCCGGTGGTGACAAGCATGGCCAGTGCGCCCCACAGGGTCACGCGCCAGATGCCATTGTTTAAGGGCGCACCGCCCAGGTGTGCCGAGACGGCACCGAGCGCGGCGAGGAACAGCAGGGAACATAGGCTTACCAGCACCACAACCTGTGCCAGTGAGGCGACGGCTGCGACCGCGAGTGGCAGGGCAGCGCCGACGGCAAAGCTGAGCGACGATGCGACTGCGGCTTGCAACGGATGGGCGGCCATGGCTGGCGTGAGGCCAAGTTCGTCGCGCGCATGGGCGGCGAGCGCGTCGCGATCCATCAATTGCCCGGCCACCGCACTCGCCAGCTCGGGGGTCAGACCCCGCGCGACATAGATGGCTTCAAGTTCTCGACGTTCACCCACAGGGTTCTGTTCCAGTTCGCGCTGCTCACGGGCGAGATCGGCATTCTCCGTGTCCTGCTGGGAATGCACCGATATGAATTCCCCAGCGGCCATCGACATCGCGCCGGCCATCAAACCCGAGACGGCTGTTAGCAGTACGGTCTGATGAGCGGCGCCAGCAGCGGCGACGCCGAGAATCAGGCTGGCGGTCGAGACGATGCCGTCGTTAGCACCAAGTACACCGGCGCGCAGCCAGCCAACCCGCCCACTGCGGTGACGTTCTCTATGGGCAATGCGTCTATTCATGGGTGCAGCTCCAATACTTGCCTGGCGCACGCCCCGCAGCTGCATGATGTTTCCAGCTCGGCGCGATCTGACGTGGCGATCCGTGCGGCATGGCGCATGCACCCACAGAACCGATAGTTGCCGTTATGCACGGCGCGCCACTACCGCAACAAAGGCGCGCACACCGTAGCGGCGGCTGGTCGGCGTCGCACAGACCTTGCCCACGGCACCGTAGAGGCTCGCAGCACTACCGTAGGACAGCATAGGACAGTTTTATGTCGACTTGGTCCGAAGGCCACTGCGCAGCGGCCGGCGCGACCGTTCAACCGTCAGCAGCCGGACCGACCGGCGACAGCGCAGCAAGGTTCGCACCAGCGTGCGGCGCCCAGGCGCTGATAGACAAGACGATAGCCACATCACGCGGACCCGATTTGGCCGGGCTGCGATGCCCCTCGAGTGCAGACGGCCGCGAGGCTCTTGTTCAGTTCTATGCCCGCTAGTCGTAAGGTTATTTCGCGAAGGTGCGCAACTTCGTTGCAGCGTTCGCTCGCGCACAGAGCCCGCGCACACAATCGACTAGCCTCACGACTCTTGCATTAATTCCGCATGACGGCAGTACCCGCGCGTCGAAGTAGCGCGATAAACATGATGCACAGTCCCGCTAGTCTGGGTTGCGTATGAGCGATAGTTTGTTGAAGGAATTCGATATGAAAAACCACTTACGCGAATCACTCTCTCTATTTTTGCTGATCGCAGTTCTCTCCTTGACGGCAATGGGGAGCAAGGTGCTGGCCGCCAGCGCCGACGAACTGCATGCCGATGCCGATCGTGCGCTACAGACGCTGTACGCCAAGAATCCCGTCGCGGCGAGCATTTCAAAGAAGGCAAAAGCGATTCTGGTATTCCCGAACATCGTGAAAGCCGGGTTGGTTTTTGGCGGTAGCTATGGTGAAGGGGTGCTCATTAAAGCGCCGCAGAATCGCACTTATTACAACTCCGTATCGGCGTCTTTTGGCTGGCAAGCCGGTGTGCAGTCGTTTGGCTACGCGGTTTTCCTGATGACGGACTCGGTCGTGAAATACCTGGAGGAATCCCATGGGTGGGAAATCGGCGTCGGACCGACGCTCGTGCTCGTGAATGAAGGCGTGGCCAAAAACTTGAGCACAACCTCGCTGCAGGACGACGCTTACGCGGTAATTTTTGACCAGCAGGGCTTGATGGTTAGCCTCAGTATTGAAGGCACCAAGATCTCCCATATCTATCCGCCAAAATAATTACACAAGCACCTCGCGGCCGCGGACGCGTGAGCCTGTCCGCGGCCGCGAGCGCCGCTGTGATAACACAGTGATGCGCAACGCCGACTAGAGACCCTGCCCAATGCTCGCGCAAACCCTGCTTGCCGCCGAAGTCGATTTGATTGATGCCTACTGGCGAGCTGCCAACTATCTGTCCGTTGGTCAGATCTATCTGCGCGACAATCCTTTGCTGCGACGCCCGCTACTGGCCAGCGATGTCAAGCGAATGTTGCTTGGCCATTGGGGCACGACGCCGGGGCAGAACTTCATCTACGCGCACTTGAACCGGGTCATCAAAAAGTTTGACCTGAATATGATCTATATCTCCGGCCCGGGCCACGGTGGCCAGGTAGTGGTGAGCAATACCTATCTCTAAGGCAGTTATAGCGAGATCTATCCGGACATCAGCCAGGACGAGGCGGGCTTGCAGAAGCTGTTCCGGCAGTTCTCGTTTCCAGGCGGAATTCCCAGTCACGCATCACCGGAGTGTCCAGGCTCCATTCACGAAGGCGGGGAGCTGGGTTATTCCTTGAGTCATGCCTTTGGTGCTGCCTTCGACAATCCGGATCTGATCGTGGCCTGTGTGGTGGGTGACGGCGAGGCGGAAACCGGCCCGCTGGCGACCGCCTGGCATTCCAACAAGTTTCTCGATGCAGCGAGCGACGGTGCCGTGCTGCCGATCCTGCATCTCAACGGCTACAAGATCGCAAGTCCGACGGTGCTTGCGCGGATCACACCGCTGGAGCTGGAGCAGTTGCTGCGCGGTTATGGCTGGCTGCCGTGTTTTGTGGAGGGCCACGACCCCGAGCTTATGCACCAGGCGATGGCGACGGCCCTCGATGCGGGCGTGACCCGGATCAAGGCCATTCAGCACGAGGCCAGAGTAAACGGCAACACGGTACGCCCATGCTGGCCGATGATTGTGATGCGCTCGCCCAAAGGCTGGACCGGTCCTAAGGTCGTTGATGGCCTGCCGATAGAAGGCAGCTTTCGCTCCCATCAGGTGCCGCTGTCCGATCCCATTGGCCGTCCCGAGCATCTGGCACTGCTCGAAGCCTGGTTGAAGAGCTATCGCCCCGCAGAACTGTTTGATGCAGCGGGGCGGCTAGTGCCGGCTCTGCGCGCACTCGCACCAAGTGGCGCGCGGCGCATGGGTGCCAACCCCCATGCCAATGGTGGTGGACTGCTACTTGATCTGCGGCTGCCCGACTATCGCGACTACGCAGTCGAGGTGATGTCGCCGGGTGTGCTCGGCAAAGGCGATACGCGGGCCTTAGGCCCCTTGCTGCGCGATGTGATGCGCCTGAATCAGTCGCAACGTAACTTCCGGGTGTTTGGCCCCGACGAAACCCTGTCCAATGGTCTGGGCGCGGTGTTCGAAGCGACGGCTCGTCAGTGGAATGCCGAGATCGAAGCGCATGATGAGTCTCTCGCGCCCAGCGGGCGTGTGCTGGAAATGCTGAGCGAACACCAGTGTCAGGGCTGGCTGGAAGGTTATCTGCTGAC
>JANOXY010000026.1:0-8950 GCA_031418675.1 Pseudomonadota bacterium | reverse complement strand
CATGCGCAGGCTACGGGGTATAGCCCGGTCGCTCATTGCCCACATGATCATGTGCATACTTTCGGGCATCAGCGAAATAAAATCCCAGAAGGTATCGTGCGCCGAGGCGGCTTGTGGCATCCCGTGGTGCGGCTCGGGTTTTACCGCATGCACCAGGTCTGGAAATTTCATCGCGTCTTGGATGAAAAACACCGGCATATTGTTGCCGACCAGATCCCAGTTACCGGCGGCCGTGTAGAACTTGACGGCAAAACCGCGGACATCACGCGCGGTATCCGCCGACCCGCGTTCACCGGCAACGGTGGAAAAGCGCACGAACACGGGAGTGATTTCTCCCGCCGCTTTAAACGGTGCTGCGCAGGTCAGTTCAGTCAGTGCCTGATAACATTCGAAGTAACCGTGGGCAGCGGAGCCACGCGCGTGGACGATCCGTTCCGGTATGCGTTCATGATCAAAATGGGTAATCTTTTCGCGGAGGATGAAATCCTCCAGGAGGACAGGGCCGCGCAGCCCGGCTTTGAGAGAGTTCTGATTGTCGCCGATGGCAACACCCTGGTTGGTCGTCAGCGTCTGTCCCACAGCAGAGCTGCGCGCGCGTTGCAGCGATCCCAGCCCAGTCGCATCCGACGGGATCGCCGTGGCGCCGGTTTTGGCCGAGGTTTCAGTTTCACTCAGGGTGCTGGCGCTCACCAGCTCGCTGGCGGGCGCAAGCTGCGGCCCGGTCGGCGGCGAGGTCGCGTGTTCGCGTCCGAAATCTTTCGCTTTGTTGGCATTGTGTGGCATCGCTGCGGCGAGGTGCTGCATGCCCTCGGCTTGCGCTTGGCGATCACTGGCACGGTCAGTCGTTTTATCCAATCCCGTGGGTCGGGCCCCAGGTCGCGACTTGTGAGGGGTTTTTTTCATTGCGATATCCTGGTTAGGCTGGGTTGGCAGCCACCAAAGGCCGCGCAGCGGGTTGAGTGCTCAACGACGGTCAATTCTTTGCAGACATCAACTCGTTTTTGCGCGCTGCCATCCGCATGCCGAGCTCAACCAGGTCTAAAGAAGACTCTTTGACCTTGGGAAACATCTCGTTGTGCTCTTCCTTGACGTGGTGTTTGACGTATTCGGCAAGAACTCTAACCCTCGCGTCATACAGTTCTCCGCCGGGTTCAACGCCCTCAAGCTGATCGATCAAGGCTTTGACACCGGCGTGCTCCACGGTGGCTTCTGGGATCATTAGTTTGTCGCTGATGACCGCTTTCACGTCGGGATAAAAAATTTCCTCTTCGATCTGGATGTGCAGCGTAAGCGCGGTGCAGATCTCGCTCACGATAGCCTTCTTTCTGGTTGCTGAACGGGCATCTTCATAGTCCGCAAACAAGCCGGCGACGGCTTTGTGATCGGCTTTCAAGAGCGCAATCGCATCCGTCGCAGGAAGCGGAAAATTCTCGCTTGTTTGGGACTTGGCTTTGTTATTGGTGATCATGGCTAATCTCAGTTGGAGGTGGTGGGTGTTGGCGTTATCAGCGCACAAACAGCGCGATCAGAATAATGATCGGGATGGGTATGCCGAGGAAGAACAGTAGGATTGATCGCATTGGGAAGCCCTCAAGAGTTGATTGAACTGAACGACTCAGGCGTCGCGACGGCGTCCGCCGATGGTGGCGGCCAGGCTGGCTATAAAAGCGCCAATGAGCAGCGAAACGAATAACCACAGGGCGCCGTGAGCGGACGCTTTGCGCGCTTCATCGGCCAGGCGTTTGGCAGCCATCTCGCTATCGCGAAGGGTGGTCTGCAGTCGTGCATAGGTGGCCGTCACGCGGCTTTCGGCATCGGGCATTGACAGGCCGGTATGCTGAGACACCATTTGTGCCAGGTAGCGCTGATCATCGGCCGGCAGCGTGTCGCTGTTACCGACCTGCAGAAATATTCCAATGACCTCGTTCACTTCCTGGCGGCTGGGGCGATCGGTTATCGGCACGGCCATGGTGTCCAGCGATGACGTCGAGACCGACACGGGTGAATCACGTCGAAACAGTGAGTCGGCGAAGTACGCCAGCGGGCCGGCATCGGCCCTGCCTTCATTGCCGGCATAATGATCGCCATGCGCCGCAACGCTGGTGACAACGTGCGCTGCGCTATCCACAACCGCGGCACCGGCGCGCACCCCACCGCTCAGAATTGATCCGATGACCGAGGTCAGTAGTCCGGCGGTGATCAGCGAGGCGATTGCCCAGCTCAGAAAGCCGTGGGCGGTGTCACGGAAATAAACTTCGTCGCTATGGGCTTCTGTCCATTTTGTGCGCAGTCGTCCTGCCAGATAACCGCCCATCGCGGAGGCCAGCAATTGCGTGGTGGTAAGCCAGACGATGGTAGAGGTGCCAAAGGTGGTCGCGCTGATCCCCTCCTGGTACCACGGTGACACCGATGACAAACCCAGTCCCAACCCAAGCATCAGCAAGATCAGCGCCAAGGCCGCCGATGCCGCGGCACCCGCCACGATGGCGCCCCACGAAACGGCACTAAGAGCAGCGCGCCGATACTTGGCATTTTCGCTATCGAAGCTATGTTCGCCAGCATGCTCGTTAAGATGATTGGGATAGGTAGTATCCATCGGCTGTTCCACGCAGAATATTTTCAAGATGCGAAAGGTAAAGTAGGCGTCGAGGGGCGATCTGTGCGCTGTCGCACCAGGGCAATCGGGATCAAACGCTATTTGTCGATAGCGGCATTACGAAGCTGCGGTGAGCGTGAGGGCCTGACATTGATCCATCAGCAAGATCGAGTTTGCCACCGAGGTGTTGTTTGGCGGGCGCTTGACGCAGTCGGCACTGGCGGTCAGTTGCATTAGGACCGAGCGTAAGGTTTCAAAAAAAATTAGATGTCCGTTGTGGGAATGTCGTCGAACTTCGAACTTCGACGCACATTTATCCTGGCCAGGGCGAATGGAGGTGGCTGTGGCGACCAGCCACGAGTAATCCAGCTAAGCTGGCAACAACTGCAAGGCACGTGCGATCTTGAAGGCCCAGGGCAGTGCGCGCCGAAAACGGCCTGCAGGTGGTAGCGCTGTAGCGGTGTCGTCACGCGCAAGCCTATCGTCAGCGTGCAGTCCCACAGCAAAGCCCACCGTGGCTGCCGTTACCAACACGGGCCAGGAAGTCAAGCGGGACACAAACGCCCGTTGCCACAACTGCGCCAAACCACGGATGTTTTGTTGTCGTTGTTCGATGCGTGATTCGAGAGCGGCAATCGAGACTAGCAGTTCGCTCGGGTCCCGAAAAAAAGGCGCGACATTTTTCATGGAAGTGTTGGCTCATCGTTCGCTGGCGAGCTTGCCGTGCGCAGACTGCGCAGCGATGCTGACCAAAGCAGATGACGACTCCTGCTGCGAATAAATACGCAGAGCAAGAGCGCAAGTACCAAGTTGGCACCGACACCCAGGAGAATAGCTGCGCTGATGGAGAGCCCGCTGCTGACCATGGCCGTTACGATTGCGGCAATCATTCCAATCCAGGCGCTGACGACCAGCAGGGCAACCATCACGCCGGCCGCGATCATGGCCACCAGACTCTGGCCGGCCAGTCTCGTCTCCAGCGCGGCCAGGCGCAGGTGGTCGTGCGCAAGCACCAGCATTTCCTGCCAGAGCGTGCGCACGTCCGATAGCAGCCCGCCATCGCATACCGTGCTGGGGTCGGGTGTTTGGGGCACCGGGGTGGGGCCTAACTCCATTGGCTGGTGTTACTTGGCGCTCATCAGGCGGCTGAGCAGAAAACCAACGCCTACAGCAATGCCGAGTGACATCGCTGGATTAGAGCGCATGTAGCTGCCACAAGCATCGGTGAGGTGGATCTTTGCTTCCTTGAGGTGATCGGCTTTTGCGCCGAGGGATTCGGCGGCCTGTGTGGCGGCGTCCTTTGCCCTGTCTACGGCCTGGTGGGCACCTGAGGCGATACGATCAACAGCCGGCCGCGCAGCATCGGACGCTTTGTCGATTGCCTGATGAGCGCCGCTGCCCGCACGTTCGATGCCCTGGGTAAGAGAGCCATTGCCACCCGCTGTTACGCCGGTGTCTGTTTTCGGAGATTCCATGATCTTGACCTTTCTGGTTTGGTTAGAGTGGCGCTGGCATCGGCAGCGATCGGCAGCTGACGAGTGCAAGTGCGATAAGCCCCATGCCAGGTAAAGTCTCGGACGCGTCGCGCGCTGCAGATTTGGCGGCGTGGTCGACAACGATCCCCTTGGCGGGAGGCACGCGCAGATCTTATGGTGCATTGAAGCGAGCACTCGGTGCGGTACATAACATGCGAGCGCTGAATCGGCGTAAGGCAACGCAGCTGCCAACAATAAACATCAATGTTCGGGTGCGCGAATGCGGCAACTGGGCGGCTCGATTTAAGATCCCCAAGCCGTGGTCGTGCGGCGACCGTCATCGCCAATGACGCTCAGACCTGCGCACGCTCAATTGACGGCAAGTTCATTGCTCGACCGCGCGTCACGTCGGTTGTTTGTGGCCACCTGTTCGTTGAGTGTCCAGAGATCGTAGAGGTACCCGAGCAAAAGCAGGCCACCTGTGAACATCCACAGCAGGCCGGTTGCCCACTTGCCGAGGTAGAAGCGGTGCACGCCAAAGAATCCCAGGAAGGTCAGCAGTACCCAGGCTATCGTATAGTCGGTGGTGCCGCTGACGTACCGTCGGTCGGCGCTACGATCTAGCCCCGGGATCAGGAACAGGTCGACAAACCACCCGACAAAAAATAGGCCGAGCGTAAAGAAGTAGAGCGTAGCGCTAACCGGCTTGCCGTAATAAAAACGGTGCGCGCCCATAAATCCGAATATCCACAGGACATAGCCAACAACCAGACTGTGAGTTCCTGTGCGGTCCATTCGAAATGTCCTGTTTGTCCGGTGTCCGCAGGGCGCTTATCTTTCGCTCCCGCAATTTTATGGCGCGCGAGTTTCGGTCGCGGGCAGTGCACCACCTTCGTTTTCCCACTCTTGAACGTCGCTTGCAGCCTCAGTTTTTACGCGTTTGCGACGATAGGCATCTGCGAGTACGTCGACCACAGCCCACGCGCCGGCGCCGAGTAGAAGGGCGAGAGACCATTGCGATTTTTTCCACATACTCATGACTGCTTTCCTATTTGATAAGGCTGAAATTCCGTCCGCTGCGTAGAACCCCGGATTGGTAACGCAACAATTCGGCTGGCCCAGATAAGCATCCCCCCGCAAGGAGTATTGCCTCTGGCGCTGGCGAGCACCCCCGGAGCAAGTAAGGTCATTGGAGACAAGGGCAACAACACGCAGGGTGGACAAAAGCAAGGTAACGAAGCGGAGCATGCTTTTTCAGTGCGTCGGCACACGTAAGGATGAGTCGACAGGCGGCGGGTGTTTTACGACGGCAACAGCCACCAACCGGTGGTTGGGCGTAGTGCATAGAGTCTGGTGATGGGTAAACGGCACGAGAACGATATGCCGACCCGTCATCACCAGCGACGCCGCCCTGTGTGCCCTGGCGCACTGACGTTGCCGCTTGCCACCTCTAGTTTCGGCGAGCGAAGTTCATCCGTCCACAAGCCAGCGTAATGAGGCCACCAACACCATGCCGCAAGACCCCTCCGTCAATCGTCGTATCGTGCTTGCCACGCGCCCGACCGGTGCGGCCACCGCGGCAAATTTTCGCCTCGAGACCGGTACGGTGCCGGTACCTGGGCCCGGACAAGTGCTGCTGCGTACGGAGTTGTTGTCGCTCGATCCGTACATGCGTGGGCGTATGAATGATGGGCCGTCCTATGCTGCGCCAGTAGCTGTCGATGATGTGATGGTCGGTGGCACGGTGTCACGCGTCGAAGAATCCGACCATGACGATTTTGCCGTCGGTGACCTTGTGCTCGGGCAAAGCGGCTGGCAGGACTACACGGCTTCCAATGGCATCGGACTCACCAAACTTGCGCGCGGCGAAACCCAGCCGTCCCGCGCATTGGGTGTGCTTGGCATGCCCGGATTTACCGCCTACATGGGACTGCTGGACATCGGTCAGCCCACGGCAGGCGAGACGGTGGTTGTCGCCGCAGCGAGCGGGGCGGTCGGCTCAGTGGTCGGTCAAATTGCGAAAATCAGGGGCTGTCATGTGGTTGGCATTGCCGGCGGGAAGGACAAATGCCGTTATGTCGTCGAGCAGCTCGGCTTCGACCACTGTATCGATCATCACGCCGATGGCCTTGCCAAAAACCTGGCCGCGGCCTGCCCGGACGGGATTGATGTCTATTTCGAGAGCGTCGGCGGCGCAGTATTCGACGCCGTGCTGCCACTGCTCACGACGCGGGCGCGGGTGCCCGTGTGCGGTTTGATCGCGGCTTACAACAACAACACTTTGCCAAGCGGCCCGGACCGACTTGGTCTGCTCGTCGGCACGCTGCTGCGCAAGCGAATTCGCATGCAAGGCTTCATCATCTTCGATGACTACGGGCCACGCTTCGGGGAATTTTCCACGGCAATGAAAGAATGGGTCGCCCAGGGCAAGGTCAAGTTCCGGGAGGACATCGTCGACGGACTGGAAAATGCGCCAGCAGCATTTGTCGGCCTGCTGCAGGGTAAGAATTTCGGCAAGCTGATCGTGCAACTGGCCCCGCACTAACAACAGCGAAAAAAAGCACCCACATGTACCACTATCAAAGTATCAACCCCAACGACGGCCAGGTCCTCAAGGTGTTCGAACCCACCAGTGCTTCGCAACTTGAAGCATTGCTGTCCACGGCCCACGCCTGTTCCCAGGTCTGGAAGCAGACCAATTACGGTGCGCGCTGACGGTGCGCGAGATCCGTGACGCACGCGCCACTGCACACAAGCTGCCCAGCGCACATACCACGCCGCGCCAGGCTGTCATGCTTGCCTATGCCCATCCCTACCACAAACCAGCCAGACGCAGGCACGCCGCGCTCCGCACAGACGCCACCGACCACCAGCGGGCCGCAGCACAGCTGGCAAGCACATCGCTGGTTGTTACTCATGGCGCTGTTGGTATTCGGCAATTTTGTATTTGCCCACCTGTTTTTCCCCAAGTCCGCCGCGCGCACCATCTCCTATTCCTTTTTTAAGCAACAGGTCGCGACGGGCAATGTCGAACGCTTGAGCAGTGTTGGGGACGCGCTAGAAGGTCGCTTCAAGCACGAGGTGGCCTACACGCCGGACAGCAGTGCAGCCCCCACCGCGACAGCTGCAGCCAAGCTTGAACACATCGTCGCGTTTAAAACCCAGCGCCCGAGCTTTGCCGATGCCGGTCTCGAATTGCTGCTTGAGAGCAAGGGCGTGGTGGTGGAGGCAGCGGATCAGCGCAAGTCATTCGGGTTCGATCTGGTGCTTGGCTTTGGGCCGACCCTGCTGCTGGTTGCCGTATTTGTGTGGATCAGCCGACGAGGCGCCGGCGGTGGTCTGTTCAGCCTGGGGCGCAGTCGCGCCAAACTTTATGGCGGACAAACACAGCCGATTACTTTTGACGACGTGGCGGGAATCGACGAAGCCGAGAGCGAATTGATCGAAGTTGTCGATTTTCTCAAGCATCCGGCCAAATACGAACGCCTGGGCGGGACCGTGCCCAAGGGCGTGTTGTTGGTCGGCGCGCCGGGCACGGGCAAGACATTGCTGGCGCGTGCCGTGGCAGGCCAGGCCGGGGTGCCGTTTTTCAGTTTGAGCGCCTCGGAATTTATCGAGATGATCGTTGGCGTGGGCGCGGCGCGCGTGCGTGACTTGTTCAAAGAGGCGCGCGCTGCCGCACCCTCGATCATCTTCATCGATGAGCTTGATGCCATCGGTCGTGCGCGTGGTCGCGGCAGCCAACTCGGTGGCAACGACGAACGCGAACAAACTCTGAATCAGATCCTGACCGAAATGGATGGCTTCGATACGCGCGAAGGGGTGATTGTGCTGGCGGCTACCAACCGCGCCGATGTGCTCGATCAGGCCTTACTCAGACCAGGACGTTTTGATCGTCGCGTGGTGGTGCAGCGCCCGGACCGCGCAGGGCGCGCGGCTATTCTCGCTATTCATAGCAAACGCGTGCCCTTGGCAGCCGAGGTGTCGTTGGATCGCGTTGCTCAGGAAACCCCTGGGCTGGTTGGCGCCGAGTTACGCAATCTGGTCAATGAAGCGGCGCTACTTGCCGCACGTCGTGACGCTGATACGGTTGGCGCGGAAGATTTCGCCGAAGCCATGCAGAAAATAGCCCTTGGACCAGCTCGCCATCTGCTGCTCACAGCCGCCGATCGCGCACGCACGGCTTACCACGAAGCAGGCCACACTTTGCTGGCCTTGCTGGTGCCCGGCAGTGATCCGGTGCACCGCGTCTCGATCGTGCCACGCGGCATGGCGCTGGGCGCCACCTATCAGTTGCCTATCGATGATCGCACCAGCTACGGGGAAGACTACCTGCACGCGCGTATCACCGGCGCGCTGGGTGGGCGGGCAGCTGAGCGACTGGTTTACGGGATCGCCACCAGTGGTGCCGAAAACGACCTGCAACAGGTTACCGATATCGCGCGCCACATGGTTTTGCGCTGGGGTATGAGTGCCAAGCTCGGTCCGATCAGCTTCGTCACACCCCAGGACGATGGTCTGCCCGCGGCATTCCAACAACAGCCATACAGCGAAGCGACCGCAGAACTGATCGACGCCGAGGTACGCCGCATCGTCGACGATGGTGACCAGCAAGCCGAACAGCTGCTGGCCCTGCATCGCGACAAGCTCGATGCGCTGGCCGCTGCTTTGTTACGGGCAGAATCCATGAACGGCGATGAAATCTATACGGCCGTGGGGCTGGTGCGGCCGCCACCAAGCGCCAGCGACTGATCTGATCAGGCCATGAGCCCATCGCCAGCGGCTGCGCGCTTACTTGAACATGTGTCGATAGTCATCGTCCTGGGCACGGTAACAAGCACAGGACGCAGCTTCTAATGCTTTGCGCGACAGCACGTGG